>JAQXVL010000186.1 GCA_029224905.1 Bacteroidales bacterium | reverse complement strand
CGTAGTCGAGAATGCGGTATTTTATCGGGTCGTGAAGCGGCGCATTAAGTTCTACATGTATCTTTTTTCCCTTAACGAAGCCCATTTCCATAACTCGCTTACGGAAAGAGCCGTGGCCCGTGATTTTCACGATTATGCCCGATTCGCCTGTTTTAAGTTCTGATAATTTCATCGAAAAGTCCTTTCGATAGCAAAATTACGGAATCTGCGCTGAAGATACAAGAATAACAAGACGTAATTTCGCCGAAAAGCAAGAAATACCTAATTATAGTGATAGAATAAAAGCGAAGAGGCGCCTGACGATATTGACTACCGATAGACGCCCCTCTTACCTCTTACTAATTCACTTGAATAATCAAGAAATCGGATTTTTCCCAGAAGAGGGTCGGGTTGGTGATGTTGATAACTTTGTTGCCGCCAACGTCGTTGATTTCGTAAGAACTTACCGGCTGCTTGGTTACGATTTTAGCCTTCGAAGCGTAGGTGTTAATTGACTTGAGCGTACGCTTGTCTGCTTTGGTGAAGAATGAGCGGTCGAATTCGCCTTCCATCACCTTCGTTTTACCCAAGAATTTCTTTTCGAGCAACTTATGCGCCTTGAGTTCGGCGTTCGAGCCCATAGCATAGTAGCACGTGTTGAGTTCGTTCGTAACGGCTTGCGAATGTTGTTCGGCTGCTACTTTCTGCTCGGTAACGGTAGCTACCTCGGTGTGGAGCGAATCGACGCGCACGTTGAGGTTTGCAATCTCGGCATTTGCCTGAGTAAGTTGAGCTTGGAGTTGGTCGATTTTCGCTGATTGCTCGGCGATGAGTGCTTTTTGCGCCTCAATGGTCTTTTCGAGTTCTTTCGAGAAGTTGTTCGACTTCTTCAGGCGTGCTTCGAGTTGTGTGAGTTTGTCTTGACGGTTGCGCAATTCGTCGCGGAGGGCTTGAATGTTGGCAAGGATTTGACGCTTTTGCTGCGGAGTTTCGCTCTGGAAATCGGGCGAAGTAATGACGTTTTCCATACGGCTCACCTCGGTGAGGCTTTCGCTGATTTCGCCGACGAGCGAGAGCAGGCTGTCGCGCTGTGCTTCGGTCGACTCGAGTTTCAACGAGTCGGATTCGTGTTGAAGTTGTGCTTCGGTTTTTCCGTTGTTACCGCACGAGAAGAGGATAGAACATGCGGCTGCGATTAATAGTGTTCGTTTCATATTTCGGGTTTTTTATTGGTTTTAAATTGAGCGTATTTGTCAACTTTTTTCTGCTGTTGCTGCGGCTTACCGGCAACGATGAGCACGATTTCGCCGCGCGGCTCGGTTGCGGCAAACACGTCGACGAGTTCGCCAAGCGTGCCGCGATGGACGGTCTCGTGAAGTTTGGAGATTTCGCGGCAAACGGCGGCATCGCGGTCGACGCCAAACACCTCGGCAAGTTGCTGAAGCGTTTTGAGTAGCCTCAACGGACTCTCGTAGATTACCGTCGTACGCGGTTCTTCGGCGAGTTGCGCTATTCGCGTTGCCCTACCCTTTTTCTGCGGAAGAAACCCTTCGAAGCAGAATTTGTCGCAGGGCAGTCCGGAGTCGACGAGCGCGGGAACGAATGCCGTAGCGCCCGGCAGGCACTGCACCTCAACGCCCTGATTGCGGCACTCGCGTGACAGCATAAATCCCGGGTCGGAAATTCCGGGCGTGCCCGCATCGGAAATCAGCGCTATCGATTCGCCCGATTTGAGTCGAGCGACAATGCCCGCCGACGTCTCGTGCTCGTTAAACTTATGATGACTCTCCAAACGTGCTTTTATGTCGAAATGGCGCAACAGCGTGGCGCTCGTGCGGGTGTCTTCGGCGAGAATCGTGTCGACCGACTTCAGCACGTTGATTGCGCGAAAAGTCATGTCGTCCATATTGCCCACCGGCGTGGGTACGACATAGAGCACACCTCGTGTTATTTTGTTGCGTTCGGTCATTCTGCAATAAAATGGTTACGGATAATCTCCATAAACTCTCTAACTTCGTCCGACTCGGCATCCCAGCCAAGGTCGTTGATAAAGTAGTCTTCGGCTTCGTCGTAGCTGTTCATAGCGTTAACCAAATCGATGGCATCGTTCATATCAGCAGCGCTGTTGCCGAAGAGTTCGCGGCGGAAGCGGAAGGTGTCGTTGAGCGAGAACGCACTCTTGAGGTCTTTCGCCTTATTACGTATAAACGCTTCATCGAGGGTAATTGTTTTCTCCTCAACGGGCTCGTCTGCAATTTCCTCCTCGATTTCCTCTTCGATTTCGGGAACTTCTTCCGGCTCGGGGACTTCCTCGACAGGCTCCGGCGCGGGTTCTTCCTCGATTTCGGGTTCCGGCACTACTTCGATTTCCGGCTCCGGCTCTTCCTCGATTTCTATTACTTCTTCAACTTCGGGCTCGATTTCGGGTTCGGGTTCTTCGTCTACGATTTCTTCTTCAATCGGTTCTTCAACAAGAGTTTCTTCAACCGGAGTTTCCTCAGCGGGCACATCGGCGAGCGGTTCGACCGGCAATTCTTCGTCTTCCGCATCCTCGGACAATTCTTCGGGCAGACAATCGCACACCGCACGGAGTTGTTCAACTTTCTCCCTGATTAACGTAAAAACCGCGTCGGGCGTTTCGTCGCCGCGAGAATCAGCGACCATCAGAAGTCCTTCCAATTCGAGCACTTCGCGAAGCATTGATTTTATCTCATCCATAAGCCGTGGAGTATTTTATTATTGCAAACGTACACAAAAAATTATAATAAACAAACAATTTGCGCTAAGATTCGTTCGATTCGTCAGCGGGGGACTCGGCAAGGACGCCGAGCAGAAGCGTTTCGATAAGTTTACGTATGTCGCTATGCGAGCAAGTAAACTTGTTAGCCATCAAAACCACGGCATAGCGAGGCTCGTCGGCGGGGAAGTATCCGGCATAGCTCTGAACGGCGTTCATACTGCCCGATTTGAGCGCAATACGGCCGTCGAGCCGCGTGTCTTTGAGCAGACGCCGCACAGTACCGTCGCGTCCGCACACCGGGAGCAACGCACTGAAACGCTTACCCAATTTCGGGTCGAGGTAGGCGGCTCGTAGCGTCGAGGCAAGGAAAACCGGCGTGAAATGGTTCGACCGCGAAAGCCCGGAACCGTCGTAGAGGTTGACGTGGCGAAGGTCGACGTCCCACTCTTTGAGAATGTGCCGCTCCTTTTTCAGGCTGTGTTTGCGCGTTATGGTTTTGTTGAATCCGACGGAATTGCCGCGCAGAATAGCCTCGGCAAACATATTATCGCTGCGATAGAGCAACGACTTGACGATGTCGTCGAGCAACGGCGACGAATAGAACATTATCGTTTCCTCGCCATGATGTCGCTCGTGATTGTGACCTTCGACTTCCACGCCGTGTGCCGCGAGCGAGTCGGTCAACGCATTGACGAACGCGCGGTGGGCGTCGCTCATCGTCGTGCGGTAGGTATAAGGCTTATTTCGGCGCGACATCGAGCCGCTGATGCGCAGGGTTTCGCTGTTCTTCTTACGGAAGAAACGCAGTCCTGCGGCTGACTTGGCACTGACGATTCGCGCACGATTGTCGAGTGCTCCGAAGGCGTACTTCGGCATAACTTCGACCAAGCGAAGGCTGTCAGCAGTGGTTTCGAACTTAAGCAGCGCCTGGTTATCGGCATAATTCAGAGCAAAGAGCCCGGCGCCATAGTCTTCGGCAACGTCAGGGTCTTCCCACGCGTCGGGCACGGGATTTTCGCGATAGATGGTGTTGTCGACCACCACACGCCCTTCGATTTTCTTGATGCCGCAGCGCTTGACGGCGCGCAGACACCCGGCAATAAACGACGGATGCTCCTTGAAGAACCGCGACTCGACGGTCGGGTCGAGACTTGCGCGAACGACCAAATCGCCTTTCAACGTGCCGTTGTCGTCGATGCTCCCGCGGCAGGCTACGGTGGTGATAAACGAAAAGCCGTCGGGCTGCGCTTTCATCGTCGTTGCCGACGTTACAAGTTTGGTGACCGACGCCGGAATGAACGAATCGCGCTCGCAATATGCCACCTTCAGTTCGCCGGTTTGCAAGTCCATGACGCACAGCCCGACGTGGGCACGCGTCATGCCTCGCGCCGTGCAAAACCGCTTGATTGCATCCTTCGAGCCGCTGAAGTCGACAGCCGATGCCGTCAGTACGGCAGCGACGATAGTCAGTATGACAAATATGAATTTTTTCATCGCTATTTTCAAAATCAATCAACCTCGTAAGGGTAATCCACTTGCCAGAGAAACAGCGCATTACCCGGCACGGAAGCACCTGCCGCACAGCGGTCTTTGCGCTCTATGATGCGACAAAACTCGTCGACCGACGTTTTTCCGCGCCCCACGTCGACAAGCGTGCCGACGATGGCGCGAACCATATTTCGCAAAAAGCGGTCTGCTTTGATGGTAAAGGTCAGTCTGTCGCCTTCGGCGGTCCACTGCGCTTCGTAGATGCGGCAATTGTTGGTTGCCACGTCGGTATGAAGTTTCGAAAAACTGGTAAAGTCAATGTAGTCCGCCAGTCGTGCCGCCGCGGCGTTCATAGCGTCGACGTCGAGCGGATACGGCGGATTCCACGCAAAGTGATAGTCGAACGGCGACTTATGAGTGGTTATAAAATACTTATATGTTCTCGCTACGGCGTCGAACCGCGCATGAGCATCGTCAGCAACGCGTCGAATGCCGTAGACTGCGATGTCGCGCCCCACGAGGCTGTTGAGCGCGGCAATGAGTCGGCGCGGGTCGGCGATTTCGTCGTCGACGTCGAAGTGGGCATACATCGAGCGCGCGTTGACACCGGTGTCGGTACGTCCGGCGCCGACGATTGCCACTTGCCGCCGCAGCACCTTCGAGAGCGCCTTCTCCACGGTCTCCTGCACGGTTACGGCATTAGGCTGCGACTGCCAGCCGTGGTAGTCCGCTCCGTTGTATGCCAGGTGGAGGAAGTAGCGAGGCATACGGCAATCAGTCTTTTTCGAGATAGGTATATCCGTAAAGTCCTGAGCGATAGTTGCTCAAGAACTCGCGACCTTCTTCGGGCGTAATTTTGCCTTTTTTCATCGACTGAGTAACCCACGTTTCGACGTTGCGCACCAACTTTTTGGGATTGTACTGCACATAGTCGAGCACCTCGGCAACCGTTTCGCCATCGATGATTTGGTCAATCTCGTAGCGGTCGGCATAGACGCTGATGTGCACCGCCGTAGTGTCGCCGAAGAGGTTGTGCATATCGCCCAAGATCTCTTGATAAGCGCCGACGAGGAACACGCCGATATAGTACGACTCGTTGCCGCGCAGCGGATGGATTGGCAACGCATTCGACACGCCGTGGTCGCTGATGAAGTTGCATATCTTGCCGTCGCTGTCGCAAGTGATGTCTTGAATAGTTGCCGTGCGCGTCGGCTTTTCGTCGAGCCGTGCGATGGGCATTATCGGGAACATTTGGTCGATAGCCCACGAGTCGGGCAACGATTGGAAGAGTGAGAAGTTGCAGAAATATTTGTCGGGCAACATCTTCGAAATCTTCAATTCGTCGGGCACATGCTTCATGCCGCGCGCCAGGTCGTTGACGTCGCGTGCAACCGACCAAAACAGCTTTTCGATTTGCGCACGCGTACGCAGGTCGAGCATGCCGAGGCTGAACAGGTCGAGCGCCTCTTCGCGAATCTGCAGTGCGTCGTGCCAACTTTCGAGCAAGCGCTGTTGGTTGAGTTTGTCCCAGATGTCGTAGAGCTCGCGAGCCAATTCATGGTCGTCGGCGGCAACCTCTTCGTTGTCGTTCCAGATTGGCAACTGCGTGGTTTCGAGAGCTTCAAAGATGAGCAGCGAATGGTGAGCCGAGAGCGAGCGCCCCGACTCGGTGATGATGTTCGGCTGTTTGATGCCGTTCTTCTCGCAGACGTCGACGAGCGCTGAAACTGCGTCGTTGGCATACTCCTGGATGGAATAGTTCATGCTGCTCTCGCTGGCGCTGCTGCGCGTGCCGTCGTAGTCGACGCCCAAGCCGCCGCCGATGTCGATAAAGTCGATATCGAAGCCCATCTTCGTGAGTTGCACATAAAATTGCGTCGCCTCACGAAGTGCATTCTTGATGCGGCGTATCTTAGTGATTTGGCTGCCAATGTGGAAGTGGATAAGTTTGAGGCAGTCGGTCATCTTTTGCTTTTCGAGAATCTCGAGGGCTTCGAGCAGTTCGCTGGAGTTAAGTCCGAACTTACTTTGGTCGCCGCCCGACTCTTCCCACTTTCCGCTACCGGAGCTCGACAGTTTGATGCGAATTCCCACGTTGGGACGCACGCCCAAGCGCTTGGCAAGCGTCGCTATCAGGCGCAGTTCGTTGAGCTTCTCTACAACGATATATATCCGTCGACCCATCTTCTGAGCCAACAATGCCAATTCTATATAGTTTTCGTCTTTATAACCGTTACAGATTATCAGACTACTTTCGTCGATGTTGGTAGCCAGCACGGCATGCAATTCCGGCTTCGACCCCGCTTCAAGACCGATGTTGAACTTACGTCCGTGGCTGACAATTTCTTCGACCACCTGGCGCATCTGGTTGACCTTTATCGGATAAATGATAAAGTTTTGCGCCTTGTAGCCATATTCGCCGGCGGCTTGCCCGAAGCATCGCGAAATTTTCTCAATGCGGTTGTCCAAAATGTCGGGAAAACGCAGCAGCACCGGCGCAGTGATGTCGCGCACCTGCAGTTCGTCCATCAGCTCCTTCAAATCGACCGGAGCATAGTCTTCACGTGGGGTCACTTGCACATGACCTTTGTCGTTTATAGAGAAATATTTCAGACCCCAACCGTTGATGTTGTAGAGTTCTGCACTATCTTCTACACGCCATTTTCTCATTTTTCTTAGTATCTTCGTTTTGGTGGTTAGTGTAAGTAAATTTTCGCAAAAATACGAAAAATTATTGTTTATTCAACTATTAGACCTACCAATATAACTTAATTTCTATGTTTTTGCTCGTTATACGATTATTTTACACTATCTTTGCCCAAAAGAAACAGCGACAATGAAACTAAAAACTCTATTGACTTGGAAACGTGCGGCAATCGGAGCTACGGCTCTGTGGTTTCTGCTTCAAGTAGTGCTTATCGTTGTGTTTTGGGACGTTGCACAACGTAGCGACCAGGGTCTATACATAAAAATGGCTACCGAATGCTTCGAAAAAGGCGTTTGGTATCCCGACGTCGACAGTATCTACACCTCATATATTTGGGCTCCCGGACTTATCAACTTCTTCATTCTGCAGCTCAAATTGTTCGGCACGCTGAAGGCGAATTTCTTCCTAAACTTGCTGATGAACGTCGGCATACTGTGGAACGTATGGTATCTTTCGAACCGCTTTTTCAGCCGACGCACAGCCTACATCGCCGTTACGCTGTTCTGCCTGATGTATTCTAATGTGATGGTCGTGCTGCCGGCGGGAACCGAAGTGCCTTTCCTTTTTCTGTCGATTACGGCGCTATCGCTATCGCTGCAACCGCGGCTGCGTAGGATTGCCTTGGCAGGTGTGCTTTTGGCATTCGCCAACTGGGTACGCCCGCTGATTATCATCTTCGTTCCGGTGATTTTGCTGTACTTTTGGCGGCACAAATCGCGGTGGACATCTTACGTTGCCCTCTTGGCGCCAATCGTGCTGCTGAGCATTGGTTTCGGCTTGTTGGCGCAACGCCAAATGGGCTATTTCGTCTACCAATCGACCACGTCGGGCATCAACCTGATAATGACCGCCAACGACAAAGCCTACGGCGGCGTGGCTTCGTCGCTCTGCAACGACTCGACCTCGACGTGCTACATCAAAGATGTTGAGCGCTACACGTTTGCCGAGCGCGACTCCATTCGCAAAGCCCGCGCCATCGAGTGGATTAAGTCGCACCCGGGACGATTTGCCACGCTCTACGTGATGAAACTCGCCGGACTCTATGTCGAAGATTCGTGGCCCGAACGCCCGATTATCGGCGGCGACGGGTTTGTCGACAAAGCCGCCCACGGCGGTGCCGACAAGGCGTCGATTGTCAAGCGCGTGTGGAATATGTTCTACAAGTCGGTGGTCTACTACGCCGTGCTGCTGATGTTTGTCATTGCCGTCGTCAAGCGGCGCAAAGACATCCTGACCGACAAAGGTTACCTACTCTTGCTACTGCTGCTGGGCACGCTGTCGACGTGTATTTTCTCCGTCTCGCCGCGCTACCACTATCCATTCTTCTTCGCTGCCATCATCTGGGCTGCGTATTGGCTCGATTTGAAAACCGCAAAACCCGCTAAAGCATGATTCGAAATATCGTTCTACTGCTCAGACCGCACCAATGGTTGAAAAACGGATTCGTCTTTCTGCCGTTGTTTTTCAGCGGTCAACTCTTCGACACTGATGCCCTTCTGCCGACGCTACTTGCGTTCGTTGCGTTTTGCTTTGTTGCCGCCGGCATTTACTGCATCAACGACATTGTCGACGTCGAAGCCGACCGCCGACATCCCAAGAAATGCCACCGCCCCATTGCCTCCGGCGCTGTCAGCACGGCAGCCGGTTGGGCACTTGCCGCAATTTGCTTGGCGGCTTCGTTTGTATCGGCATATTTCATCGGCGATGGTTGGAACAAAGTTGCCATCGCCATCGGCGTCTACTTCGTTATGAACATTGCCTACTGCCTGAAGCTCAAGCAAATAGCAATCGTCGATGTGTTTATCATCTCTATCGGCTTCGTGCTGCGCATCTTTGTCGGCGGCTTTGCCACAGGCATCTACATCTCGCACTGGATTGTGCTTATGACGTTCCTGCTTGCTCTGTTTTTGGCACTTGCCAAACGCCGCGACGATGTGGCTATCTACGAACAAACGGGAGTACTGCCTCGCAAAAACGTTGCCTCCTACAATCTCGATTTTATGAATCAAGCAATCGGCTTCGTGGCTGCCGTCACGATGGTGTGCTACATTATGTATACGGTTAGCAGCGACGTAGTTGCACGATTCCAGGGGGGGGGCAATTATCTTTATTTAACCTCGATATTCGTCCTTGCCGGAATCATCCGCTATCTGCAAATTACGATTGTTAACGTCCGCAGCGGCAGCCCGACGAAGGTGCTCATCCACGACAGATTCTTGCAGGTTTGCCTTGCCGGATGGGTTGTTGCGTTCTTGATTATTATTTACATTTAATACGCCTCAAAGATGGAAAATCGCCCGAAAGTAGCAGCGTTCGACTTCGACGGCACGCTCACCGTGCGCGACACGCTGTTTGAGTTCATCAAATTTTCTTGCGGCAGCGGTCGACTCTATGCCGGATTGGCACTTTGCTCACCCGTTTTGGCGGCATACGTACTACACCTTGTGAGCAATTCGTATGCCAAACAGCAACTGTTTGCGTGCTTCTTCAAGGGCATGAAATACGAACGATTTTGCCGTCTCGGCGAAGAGTTCGCCCGGCGCGTCGACGAAATAAAGCGTACGGAAACGGTCGAAGCACTGCGCCGACACATTGCCGAGGGCGACCGCACCTACGTCGTCAGCGCAAGCATCGAAGAATGGGTGCGCCCGTGGTGCACGTCGGCAGGAGTCGAGCCCGACTGCGTGCTGGCGACTCGCGTAGAAGTCGTCGACGGACATCTTACGGGACGCTTCAGCACGAAAAACTGCCACGGCGCGGAGAAAGTGCGACGGCTGCTCGAATGCGAGCCCAACCGCGCCGACTACGTGCTTTACGCCTATGGCGACAGCCGAGGCGACCGCGAATTGCTTCAACTTTCCGACTTTCCGAAATGGGTAAAATAGAGAAAACAACCGTCGGCGAGGCGTTGCGCTTCTGCATTGTCGGCGCAACAGCCGTGGCTATCCAGTATGGCGTCTACCTACTGCTTCTCTCCGCGACCGGACACAATACGGCTTTCGTCGTCGGCTACCTGGTGAGCTTTGTGTTCAACTTCTTTTCGACGGTATTTTTCACATTCAAGACAAACCCGAACCTACGCAAGGCGTTAGGCTTTGCGCTGAGTCACGTGGTCAATTTCGTTCTGCAATGGGCATTGCTCCTGCTATTCATTCACGTCGGGGTACCGAAGAGCCTGGCAATGATACCGGTGTTTGCCATCTGCGTGCCGACAAATTTCTTACTCGTACGGCACTTCGTAAGAGACTAAGAGCCTCTTATTTTGCCAACAGCGAGTCGATGCGCTGATGCAATTCGTCGTCGGAGATAAGCCCCATCGAACCTTGCGGCTCGCCGTCGACCGGAATGAACAGCAGCACCGGAATAGACTGAATGCCGAAAAGTTGCGCCAATTCGGGCACTTTGTCGATGTCCACCTTGTAGAAATCCACCTTGCCGGCATATTCGTTGGCAGCCTTGTCGACCAGAGGCGACAGCGCTCGGCAGGGGCCGCACCAAGTGGCATAAAAGTCAATCACCGCCGGGCGTTCGCCTTTGAATTTCCACGTCTTGGTGTTGACGTCGCATATCTTTTCGGTGAACATTTCAAGGTTCATCTCCGTCGGTTCGACAACCGTTGCAGTCTCCTCGGTAGCGGTTTCGGTCTTCGTCTGCGCACACGCGCTGAAGGCAAAAATTACCGCAAACAACAATACTAATTTCTTCATGTCAGATTCATTTTTTTGCAAATATAACAAATCTTTTCGAGATTTGTTATATTCGCGAGTAAGCTTATAGCGTACGTCGGACGAAGTCCGGTGCGCGTTGCGAAGCAATACTATTTTTTCCAAAACCTCGAAAATTTGACCGGTTTGGAAAAAACTCAACTTTTCGAGCCGAACATCCATTTGCTTTCGAGTCGAACATCCTATTATTACTATTTTGCAGAATAAGGACACTAAAGCGTCTGATTTTGTATACAAAATAAAAATATTATCTCATTTACAATAGACGCATTCACTTTTATTAATATACAACAAATCAAATATCTAAAATTCGTTAACAATTCGATAAATAGTTGAAGATTTGCTTTCATTTCGTAATTATTAGGAGTAAATTTGCCAAAAGCAACCTAACCTTAACCACCCAAAATTAAAAAGTTATGGGATTTCTGTCGAAAAAGTTATTATTCCTGTTGGCGGCTGCCGTTATGACCTTAAATGTATCAGCCGACACGTATTTGAAGCGAGAACTCCGCGGCACGTGGATGACGTCATTCCTGAGTCTCGACTGGCCAAGCGTCGGTGTCGGCGTTAGTTCGTCGATGATTACCAGCCAGAAAAACGAAGCCATCGACTACCTCAACCAACTCGAAAAAGCCCACATCAACGCGGTCTATCTGCAAGTGCGTCCGTGCTCCGATGCGTTCTACAAGTCGAGCTACGAGCCATGGTCGAGTTACCTGACCGGCTCTCGCGGAGCCGACCCGGGCTGGGACCCGTTGGAATTCTGGGTCGCAGAGGCACATAAACGCGGCATCGAGTTGCACGCGTGGGTTAACCCATACCGTTTCGCCACGGCGAAAACAGGTCTATGGAATTCGACAAACCAAGACAAGAACATAAACAACAAAGGTTGGCTGCTTGAGTATAACGGAACATATGTCCTCAATCCCGGACTTTCGGAAGTGACCAACTACATTTGCAACGTCGTCGGCGAGATTGTAACGAAATATGACGTCGACGGCGTGATTTTCGACGACTATTTTTACCCAAGCGACATTCCAGAGTCATCAGCAGCCAATGACTATAACCTATTTAAAAGTTCAGGATGGTCGTCGATAGGCAATTGGCGTCGCAACAACGTCAACCAAATGATTAACGCCGTAAATACTCGCATAAAAAGCATCAAGCCTTATTGCTCTTTCGGAGTTTCGCCTCAAGGCATCGCTTGTACAAGTTCGTCGGTAGCCTCGGGGCATGGGGTTGCACGTTGTACCGTTGGTTCCGATGGTCAATACACCCGAATCTTCTCCGACCCGGTTGCATGGCTCAAGAACCGGTATCTCGACTTCGTATCGCCGCAACTCTATTGGGGCGTATCCGACTACGGCAGCAGTTATCCGCTCGACAAGCTTGACCCATGGTGGTCGACAGTTGCCAACCAATTTTCACGCCAATATTATGCAAGTATTGCCGACTATAGAAGCGACAAAGATATGGGTAGCGACTATGTATCCAGCTTCGGCGGCTATGACGCCATCAAAAAGCAAATTCAATACAATCGCAGCCTGACAAAGACAGGTGCACCGGGCATAATCCACTATCGGTCGATTTCGTTCAAGGCGAGCCACGCAACCCTTAACCTGGTCAACAACCTCATCAGCACGGTCTATCAAAAGCCTGCTCTTCCGCCGACGATGTCGTGGAAGAAGGGCTCGACAACCTATGGCAAAGTCGACAACCTCGAAGTGAGCGGCACCAACCTCGTTTGGGACGCTCCGGCATCGAACATCCGCTACATCGTCTATGCCATCCCCGAATCGAAGACAACGAGCGCCGTGCAGAGTACCGTTTCGGGCGGCGGAATTGCCTCCGACTACATGCTCGGCGTGACCTATACCAACAGTTACGCCATCCCGTCGGCATACCAAAGCGGCTACTATTTCGCCGTAACCGTTTACGACCGATACGGCTACGAATACGACGCACGCTACAGCAACGAAATCACGAAATTTGCAACCAAGGTAACGCTTACGCAGCCGTCGAACGGAGCTACCGGCGTAGAAGGCAGCGCAACATTCTCATGGACCGCCGGAACAGGCACTAACACGAAATACACCATCCAAATTTCGAGCAAATCCGACTTCTCGACAATCGTTTACGAGCAATCCGGACTAACAACCAACTCGAAAACGATAAACGTGCGCACGCAACTCGAAGGACTTACGAAATACTATTGGCGCGTAACAACGTCGGAAAACAACGCTTGGGACTGCACCTCCGACGTTTCGTCGTTCACCACCGCCGACAAGACGCCCGCCGGCGCTACAACGCTTCAGTCGCCCGCCAACGGCTCTACGCTCGACGATGTTTCGTCGTTCGGTTTCAGTTGGACGAAGGTGGCAGGTTGCACCTACTATCTGCAGATTGCCTCCGACGCGAACTTCAGCAACGTAATCTACAGCGCCGATTTGCAATCAAACTCGACGACCATCAGCGCCGCAACCCTGCCCTACAACCAAACGCTCTACTGGCGCGTAACGACGTCGAAAGAAGGCTATAAAGACTCCGTTTCGGAAGTCTGGTCGTTCGACACGCCGCACCGCGAATATGCCGAGGCAACGACCCTCGTTTCGCCGACAAGCGGCAAAACTGTTGCCGGAAGTTTCTTCCTCGAATTCACTCACGTAAACGCTACGCAATATACGCTCGAAGTGTCGGCCTCGTCGTCGTTCTCATCGACCGTCATCAACACCACGCTCGTCACCGAGCCGCTTTCGGCGCCCGACGGCTGGGGAATTGCCGACAACGGCAACTGGCAATTCTTCATCAGCGCATCGACACTCGCCAACGCGACCTACTACTGGCGCGTCAAGACCTCGGCTCAAGGCGTCTACGCCTCATACTCCGAGACCCGTTCGTTCAAGGTCAACAACGCATCGAGCGAAAGTTCCTACAACGTGACCTACGACAACACCGACTATAACCCGTCGGGCTGCTACAACATCGAGAATCTCTGGTTCCGCTCAACCGCTACCGGTAATATGCCGAGCTATACCGACTTCAGATATAACCGCGACTTCTGCGTGAAAGACAACGTCATCTACGTCACCGGACGCGACGAAAACGCGAGCACTTCGTCGTGCTACCTCGCAAAATTCAACGCCCTAACCGGAGCATATATCGGCAAACTTAGCCTCCCGACTACCGTACAAGCCTATTACTTCCCTAACAACAGCATTTTCAAAGACTCCAAAGGCAACGTATGCATTGCCAATATGGTGCTCAATTGCTCATCATATGCAATAAAAATCCACCGCATCGACCTCTCGAGCGGCTCGGCTACGCAAGTGGCATCGGTAACGTCGTCGACAGGCAGGCGCATCGACCACTGCAACGTCTACGGAGACGTAACGTCGGGCAACTTCTTCGTACTCGCTTGCGAAGCCAACACCGAACGCGTGCAGAAGTGGACCTACCGCAACGGCTCGCTCGCATCGCAGTCGACCTTCACGGCGCCGTACTACTGGCCGTCGAACGCAGGCTCATTCGGCATGGCTCCACGCGTTATGCCCATAGACAACGATTGGTTCTTCATCAACGGCTGCAACACATCGCTGACAAAATATAACTTCTCGACCGGCGAATACGACTCGTTCGACAACGCAAACAACGACGTTATCCCCGAAATCGGCACAAACCAAGACTCACAAACCGTCAGCACCGGCGGAACATTCTTCCAACTCGGCGAAGACTATTTCGTGGTCTACCCCAACAAAGGCATCCGCCAAGGCTCAACATTTAACATCGTCAGCACAAATAGCGACTACGAATACGCATTGATGGAACATCTGTGGGAAGTGCCGGGCATGACAGGCGGCTTCGGCCCCTATGCGACAGACTCGTACGGCGACATTTGCGCCGACCACGAAATCAGTAGCGACGGCAAAAGCGCCAACGTCTACTTCTACCTTCCTTCCATCGGTTTCGCCGCCTACACCATCTACCGCAACGTGCCGTCGGGCGTCGACGAGAACGTCAGCAGTCTGAAGATAACTCGCGCGGGCAACCGCTTGACATTCAATACCACGGTCGACATCGTCGAAATCTACAACATCGCAGGCGCACTGATTAGCCGAAACGTCAACACCTCGAGCGTCAACATCGGCGCCCTCAAAGGTCTGTTCATCGTACGTTGCACGACCGCCAACGGCACATATACCCGTAAAATAAGCATCTGATTCATACGTTACAGACAAAGAATAGAGCCCGGCTTTTCACCAAAGTCGGGCTCTATCGCAAAGCGAAATTATATCAGATGTAGTACTCTACCATTTCGAGAAGACCGGCTCGAAGTGCATACTTGGTTGCTTCGTAGACGCTGTTGATTTGCAATTTTCGGAAAAGGTTTTTCTTGTGTGTAGTAATTGTGTGTATACTTGAATTCCGTTCTGCAGCAATTTCTTTGACGCTCTTACCTTGGGCAATCAACCGCAACACTTCCGTTTCGGAAACGGTGAGCAAAGGTTTGGCAAGCGTCGACGGAGCCGACACCAACAGGTTTGTCACCTGATGACACAGATAGCGTTCACCGGCGACGGCACATCGTAATGCCGATGTAATTTCGTCGCCGCTGCACTCTTTCAGCACCATCCCGATGCGATGCTCGAGGCTCAGCCTGCGGATAAAACCTTCGCTAAGTTCGGCGGAAAAAAGCAACCACATCGCTTCGCTGAAGCGATTAACTAAAATCAAAAAATCATCAATCCCTTGAAAATCAAATAAAGTATAATCGAGAACCACAATGCCGTCGCCACATTCATCGAGCACGGACATCAACTGCGATTTGTCCGCTACAGGGATTGTCACGGCTCCTGAGAACAAGGTAGTGACGTAGTGCAAGAGTCCGGACCGTGTAACGTCCTGATTGTCGGCAAGGATGAATGTGGGTGTACGCGACATTGATATAAAAAGTTTAAAGCCTGTTTATTACAAAGGATAGTCTTCGAAAGCGTAAAGCACGGTCGAGAGGTAGCGTTCGCCGGTGTCGGGCAGAAGGGCTACTATGGTCTTGCCGGCATTTTCTTCCCGCTTAGCCAATTGAAGTGCTGTGTAGAACGAAGCACCTGCCGAGATGCCAACCAACAGACCCTCTTTCTGCGCAAGCAAGCGCGATGCGCCGATGGCATCGTTGTCGGCAACACCGACAATCTCGTCGACCACGTCGGCATTAAAGTTCTTTGGGACGAATCCGGCGCCGATACCCTGAATCTTGTGCGGACCGGGGTTACCGCCTTCGAGCACGGGCGAACCGGCAGGTTCGACGGCAATTGCCTTTACGGATGGATTTTTCGCTTTCAGTCCGGCAGCAGTACCGCTAAGCGTACCGCCCGTACCGACACCTGCCACGAAGAAGTCGACAGCGCCGTCGGTGTCGCGCCAAATCTCTTCGGCAGTAGTGCGTTGATGCACGGCAGGGTTAGCCGGGTTCTCGAACTGTTGCGGGATGAACGAGCCGGGATTTTCAGCCTGCAACTCGTTTGCACGACGGATTGCGCCTTTCATACCTTCGCTACCGGGCGTAAGCACAAGCGTTGCACCGAGTGCCTTGAGCAGATTCTGACGCTCTACGCTCATCGTTTCGGGCATTGTCAGGATAAGTTTATAGCCTTTTACGGAAGCCACCCATGCCAAACCGATACCGGTATTTCCGCTGGTCGGCTCTATGATAAGTTGTCCGGGCTTGAGCGCGCCCGACTGTTCGGCAGCCTCTATCATCGCCAATGCTATACGGTCTTTTACACTCCCTCCGGGGTTGAAATATTCGAGTTTCACAATCAAGCGAGCCTTCAACGACTCTGCTTTTGCAATATTATTCACTTCCAAAAGTGGCGTATTGCCAATCAATTCTGTCAAATTGTTGTAAATCTTTGCCATAATAGTTCGTTTTTCTAATGTTGACGCAAAGATAGCGACAGGACGACAAACGCGCAATACCACAGTCGTGGTATATTTCGTAGCGGCAACAAAAATCACTAAAAAGTGTATCTAAAAAAAGCCGTTGCACCAATCGGCACAACGGCTTTAATCGAATAATTATAGAAATTAATCCAAATTAGTCTTGATTCAAGTTAACGCGCTTGAAAGCGAGGACTTTCAAATCAGCATCGATGCTCTTAAGATAGTCCTTAACAGTAGCGCCTTTTTCGTCCATGATGAAGCCTTGTTCAACGAGGCAGTTTTCCTTGTAGAACTTGTTCATACGGCCGTTAGCGATGTTTTGAACCATTTGCTCGGGAAGGTTAGCAGCCTTTTGCTCAGCCACAGTCTTCTTGATTTCGCGGATTTGGTCAGCTTGCTCTTCGGTAATCATTTTCTTCATGATACCTTCGTTGAGGTGCTCTTCGTTCTCGCAGATGTAGAGGTTGAAACCTGCTTTTTTGAGGGCAGCCTCTACAGCCTTTTGAACTTGCTCAGCCTTAGTTTTCTCGATAGCGATTTCGAGCTCTTTAGCCTTAACCTCAGCGGGCACAGCGTCTTGGTCAACGGCAACCGGGTTCATCGAAGCGATTTGCATTGCGATGTTACGGCCAACTTGACGTTCAACCGGTTTGCTGAAAGTAGCGATAGTCGAAAGCTTGTTGCCGAGGTGGTCGTAGCAAGTAGTGCCTGCACCTTCGAGGCATTCGTAAGCGCCGAGTTCCATTTTTTCGCCTGTCTTACCGATTTCTTCAACGATAAGGTCAGCGATTGCAGTACCGTTGATAGTCAAAGCCTTAACTTCGTCGAGAGACTTAGCCTTAGCAGCCATAGCAGCGTCGAGAATCGACTTTGTAAGAGCTACGAAGCCTTCGTTTTTAGCAACGAAGTCGGTTTCGCACTTAAGAGCTACGATAGCAGCGAATTCGCCGTCGCAAGCAGAGAGTACGCAACCCTCAGAAGCCTCGCGGTCTTCGCGTTTTGCAGCAACTGCTTGACCTTTTTTGCGGATGATTTCAACTGCAGCATCCATGTCGCAGTTGGTTTCTTCCAATGCTTTTTTACAGTCCATCATGCCGGCTCCGGTAAGTTTGCGGAGCTTGCTGATGTCGCTCATTGTAACAGCCATATCTTGTAAAATTGTTTTATTGGTTAAAAATTATTCAGCAGCCTCATCAGCTGTTTCTACTTTTTCAGCCTCGGGAGCAGCCTTTTTGATGCGGCGGCGTTCGCGCTTGGGAGCTGCGGGAGCGTCCTTGTCTTCAACGGCTTCGGGAGCGTCAGCCTTTTCAGCCTTACGTTCTTCGAGACCTTCCAACATAGCTGCGCAAACAGTGTCGAGGATGAGTTCGATCGACTTCGAAGCATCGTCGTTAGCGGGGATTACGAAGTCGACGAGGTCCGGGTTAGAGTTGGTGTCGACAATAGCAAACACGGGGATACCGAGACGCTTAGCCTCAGCAACTGCGATGTGCTCTTTCATTACGTCGATAACGAAGAGAGCCGAGGGGAGGCGGTTAAGGTCGGCGATAGAACCGAGGTTCTTTTCGAGTTTTGCACGTTGACGAGTGATTTGGAGACGTTCGCGCTTCGACAAGTTGTCGAACGTACCGTCTTTAGTCATCTTGTCGATGTTGGTCATCTTCTTGACAGCCTTACGGATTGTCGGGAAGTTGGTGAGCATACCGCCCGGCCAACGCTCGATAACGTACGGCATATTTACAGAAGTAGCCTTGTCGGCAACAACTTGCTTAGCTTGTTTCTTAGTTGCTACGAAGAGCACTTTTTTACCCGATTTAGCGATATTCTTCAAAGCGGCAGCGGCTTCTTCGAGCTTAGCTGCAGTCTTATAAAGGTCGATGATGTGGATACCGTTGCGCTCCATAAAGATATACGGAGCCATTGCAGGATTCCATTTACGTTTCAAGTGGCCGAAATGGCAACCTGCTTCGAGGAGTTGTTCAAAATTAGGTGTTGACATAATTTGTTTTTTGTTTTTGTTTACATTCTGCTAAATTCAATCGTCGAGTAGCGGAACACGGCGACGCGCCGCATGCTGGTCTTGACGATTTGGATACTAAACACTAAATAGAGATTCGCACAAATATTAACGTTTGCTGAATTGGAATCTCTTACGAGCCTTGGGACGACCCGGTTTCTTACGCTCAACGGCACGCGGGTCGCGAGTTACGAAGCCTGCAGCACGAAGTGCGGGTTTGTCTTCTGCGTTGATTTTCACCAAAGCGCGAGCGATGCCCAAACGAAGAGCCTCTGCTTGTCCGGTGAAACCGCCACCTACGAGGTTTACCTTAATATCATATTTCTCGGTTACACCAAGAAGTTCCAACGGTTGCTTAACGATAAATTGGAGGATAGGATTGGGGAAATATGACTCCAAAGTGCGTTTGTTGATAGTGATAACGCCTGTACCTTCTGTAACGAATACTCTGGCGATAGCCGCTTTACGACGACCTGTTGCATTAATTTGTTCCATACCTCAATTTATTTTACCTTGTTGATGTCAATAACTGTCGGGTTCTGAGCGGCATGCGGATGCTCCGAACCGTTGTAAACGTGCATATTCTCAATCAAACGACGACCGAGACGGTTCTTCGGAAGCATACCCTTCATAACCTTCACGAACAACGGGTGAATGCCCGGTTTTACGTGCTTGTTAAACGATTTCTTCATCAATGTTTCGGGAGTTGTTTCGCGTTGTCCGCCGGGATAGCCGGTATACGACAAATAGATGCGGTCTGTCCACTTCTTGCCGGTCAATTTTACCTTGTCGGCATTGATAATAATCACGTTGTCGCCGCAGTCTGCGTGCGGTGTAAAGTTGGGCTTGTTCTTACCGCGCAAGATTACTGCTACCTTTGCGCACAAGCGGCCAAGGGGTTGGTCTGTTGCGTCTACAACAACCCATTGCTTGTTTGCTGTCTCAGCATTCGCTGAAATTGTTTTGTAACTTAAAGTATCCACTTTTAATAATTGTTTAATAATTAATCACATAAGTCACGCTCGCTGCTTCCACCCGGCCAAAAGCTTCGGCAACGACCACATGACAAAACGCTTTTTGGATATAATCGGTGCGCAAAGGTACAACTTTTATTCGGTTTGGCAAAATTGTTGATAAATTTTTCTCATTTTTTCTCTTCGAACATCTCATTTTACACCTTATTAAATATATACACATCATTTTCACAAACTTTTACCGGTCAACGGGCTATATTGTCGAAGTTTTTGTGTAATTTTGCGAGACATTATGAATAACGATAAGGAAATATTAGCAACCAAACAACGGTTCGGCATCATTGGCAATTCCGAGCCGCTCAACGACGCCATTCGCCGCGCTCTGCTCGCCGCGAAGGTCGACCTGTCGGTGCTCATCAACGGTGAAAGCGGCGCCGGCAAGGAATTCTTTCCGAAAATCATTCACGACAATAGCTCGCGTAAGCACAACAAATATATCGCCGTCAACTGCGGCGCAATCCCCGAAGGCACTATCGATTCCGAACTTTTCGGACACGAAAAAGGCGCATTCACCGGCGCCGTAGCCGCTCGCAAGGGCTACTTCGAAGAAGCCAACGGCGGTACGATTTTCCTCGACGAAGTTGCCGAACTTCCCATGCCGACGCAGGCGCGACTGCTGCGCATTCTCGAAAACGGCGAATACATCAAAGTCGGCTCGTCGGTCGTTCAAAAGTCGAACGTCCGCATCATTGCCGCCACTAACGTCGACCTGCGCAAAGCCGTTGCCGAACGTAAATTCCGCGAAGACCTTTTCCACCGTCTTTCGACGATTCCCATCATCGTCCCGGCACTTCGCGACCGCGGCGACGACATCCTGCTGCTCACCCGAAAGTTTGCCGGCGATTTTGCCAACCGCTACCGCACCAACGGCGTAGTGCTCGACGATTCGGCGAAAGCCGAGCTGCTCAACTACCCGTGGCCGGGCAACGTACGACAACTCAAAAACGTCGTCGAGCAAATCAACCTCTTCGAGTCGGGCAACACCCTCAACGCACTGCAAGTGCGTAAATACCTACCTGATTTCGATGGATTTACAAGCGCTGTTGCAACCCAATCCGCTACGCCTTCAAGTTCGACATACGAGCAAGAGCGCGAAATGCTGCTCAAGATGATTTTGCAAATCAACCGCGAACTCGAAGACCTCAAAGCGAAAGTCTACACCCTAATGCACGGCAACAACACCGAAGCGGGCAGCAACCTACCCGTGCTCATCAACCATCACACGCCGGCTTCCGATGCCGACGCAAAACTGCCGACGATGATGAGCCACGGCGACTACATGCCGCACATCGTCGAAGACGTCACCGACACGACCCTTTCGCTCGAAGACAGCGAACGCGAACTGATTCGCAAAGCCCTCGAGCACAACGGCAACAACCGCCGCAAAACCGCCGGTGAACTCAAAATTTCGGAGCGTACGCTCTACCGCAAAATCAAAGAATACGGATTAGAAAACGCCGAATTATGATAAAACGACTTCTTACATACATATTTTTAGCCCTGGCAACCACCGCATGCATTCCCAAGATAACGCTCAACGGTGCCGCCATCGACTATAACGTCTACAAGACGCTCAACATCGGGCAATTCCCCATCCGCGCCGCCATGGTCTACGCACCGCTGCAGCCCATGTTCGAAAACGCCTTGCACGACACCTACACCAAGCAAACTCGCTTGAAAATCATCGACAGCTCCAACACCGACCTCTCCGTCGAAGGCGAAATCACCGGCTACACACTCACCCCGCAAGCCGTCGGCGAAGACGCATACGCTACCAAAACTCGCCTGACAATCACTGTCCGCGTGAAATATACCGACAACAAAGTGCCGGCAAACTCCGTCGACCAGTCGTTCTCAGCATTCCGCGACTTCGACTCGTCGGTTATGCTCACCTCCGTGCAAGACCAACTCTGCCAGGAGATTACCGAAGAACTCGTTATGCTAATCTTCAACGCTACCGCCGGAAACTGGTAAAACAATATGAGTCAACCGATTAGTCAACGCGCAAGCAATTTCGAAGCGGCAACCGCAGGCAGCTGTCCGCTCGACGTAGAGGCAACAGCAAAAATCGTTGCCGACTACCCCTACTTCGTGCCCGCAATCCTGGAACTCATCAACGCCGCCGACTCCGACGACGAGCGCCGTCGGCTCACCACAATGGCTGCCGTATCGATTGCCGACCGACAAGCACTCTACGACTTGCTCGGACCCGATGCGGCTCGGCTCTGCAACTTTTACCCCGAAGAAACGAAAGAAAACCAGTCGACCATCGACACCATTTCGCACTTCCTCGACACGTTTGGCAACGACGATGATGCCGAAACTCACGCACTCGAGCAACTAATCTTCAACCCCGTGCCCGACTACGCTCAGATTCTCGCAAAAGAAGAAGAGCAAAGCACACCCGACGACGACGAACTCGAAGGCGACGACCTCAGCGAGCAAGACTTGCTCATCAACCGATTCATCGCAAAGAGCAAACAGCAAGCCGGACGTTTCCCCACAGAAAACGACAGTCCCGAACCGGAAGCCGCCGACACCGACGAAACCCCGGTGCCAAAGGCTCCGCAAGCCGATGCCGACTCGTCGCTGCTCTCCGAAAGCCTCGCTAAAATATACATCAAAAAGCATCGTTATGACAAAGCTTTGGAAATTATTCTGTCTTTAAGTTTGAATTTTCCGGAAAAAAGTATTTACTTTGCAGACCAAATACGTTTTCTTCGAAAACTTATCGTTTTAGAGAAATATAAACAAAAAAACAATTAATATGTTCACAGCATTAGTTATCTTGATTGTCATAGCATCAGTATTGATGATTGGCATCGTACTGATTCAGAAGTCTAAAGGTGGAGGCTTGGCGTCCAACTTTGCAAGTTATAACCAAATCGGCGGCGTACGCAAGACCACAAGCTTCGTTGAGAAAGCCACATGGACACTTGCCGTTGTTATCGTTGTGTTGAGCATCCTTTCGTCGTTCGTTGCTCCGTCGATTGTGTCGGGTACACACGTACAAGCAACAGCGAAAGAACAACAAGCAGCGCCTTACCAAACTGAGGCTCCCGCCGCTCCGGCAGCGCAAACTCCTGCTCCTCAAGCTCCCGCTGCGAAGTAAGAATTGCAAAGACTTACCGACAACTCATAAAGGCTGCACTCCTCCCCGCGAGGCTTGTAGCCTTTTTTGTTGCAGACAGGCCTTAACATTTGTTACAAAACAAATACATAAAATTATTCGTTTTTACTGCTCGGGATACAAAAATATTCGTAAATTTGTCAAAACAAACCTAAGAGCCAATTTAATAATTATGAAGAAGACATTACTCACTATGGCGCTTGCTGCGGTAAGCATCGCGGCATCTGCCGAATCATTTGTAATCGACGGCACCGATTACGAGTACAACGTACTAACAAAACGGTCGATAGGTCCCGGCGTGGAATACACTCGCCTGCGCGTCCCCGACTTTCCGCTCAACGTCAACTATATGGTTGTCGACCTGACTAATCCCTACAACAGCATCGAGACACAACAAGGCTCCGAAAAAACCGGCAGCACCGAGTTGCTAGCCTCTGCTTATACGCGTATGCAAAAAGAAGGCAAAAAGCCTCTGGGCGCTCAAAACGGCAACTTCTGGGTCGTTTCCGGGCAATGGATATACTCGCAATTCGCTTTAGGTACGACGTATAACTGCTGCTTGAAAAACGGCAAAATCGTCACCGAAACCAACTGCCACGCCGACCAATGGAACGGCGGCCCGGCGCGAACCGGAGTGGTTGGCATCGACGCCGACAAAACGCTCCACATCGAATCAATGAAATGGCGCGGCTACGCTAAATCGCAGGCTTGGGGCGACGCCGAGCACGAATTCTACCTCGCCAACAAGTTCTGCCGCAGCACAGGCGAAATGGTGCTCTACAACTCATACTACGGCAACACCAAGAAATTTCAAACCATCGAGGAAAACAACGGCAACTGGAAGACAGTCGACAACAAGTCGTGCGAAGTATATATAAACCTCGACGAAGGTCAACAATGGGCTACGACAACCGACATTGTCGGCACCGTTAAGCAAGTGCGCACCGACTGCGCAGCCGGCACTCTCGGCGACTACGACGCTTGCTTGGTAGGCTCAGGCGGCTACAAAACAGCACTCGAGCAGCTCAAACCGGGCGACAAAATCACGCTCAACTACACATGGCAGTCGGTAGCCACTGGCAACGACATTCCTCTTCTGCAAGCTATCGGTGGAAATGCTATGGTAATGATTGACGGTGAACTAACCGGTCGCAACGAAGACGAAAACTACAACTCACAGATATACTCGCGCTCGGCATACGGTATGAGTCAAGACGGCAAGACGCTCTACATGTTTGTCATCGACAAATCGCTCGACCCCGTCTACGGAACCTCTGCCGGTTGCAACACAAGTGTAATGTGCCAAATCATGAAGCAACTCGGCGCATGGACAGTGTGCAACGTCGATGCCGGCGGCTCGGCACAACTAATGGTCGAAGGTAAGGTTGTCAACAAGACCACCGAAAGCTCTCCACGCGCTGTTGCCAACGGTTGGATGGTCTTTTCGGTAGCTCCCGACGATGAACAGTCGAAAGTCATCACCCGCATCGAATTCCTCGACCCCGAACTTAACCTGCCCGTCTACACGTCATATCGTCCGACAATTTTGGGCTATAACTGCTACGGCGAACTCATCGACAGCGACGTTCAAGGCTTCACGCTCGAATGCGACCCGGCGTTTGGCGAAACCGTAGGCGACACCTTTAACGTATCGGGCAACATCGGCGCAACAACGCTCACGGCTAAACTCGGCGACGTCAGCGTGACAAAAGACGCCAACATCGTCAGCGCACAAGTCGAAATGCGCCTCAAAAACATACTCATCGACAACCGCGAATACACAATCGAAGTCAACGCTTCAACACTCTTAGGCACATACCCGTGCGACCCGAAGCGACTTCAATGGACCGTTGCCGACGAAAGCGTGGCAACAATCACCAACGGCGTCCTTCGCGGCGTGGCTAACGGAACGACTACCATCACCGGCACCATCAGCGAATTTACAACGTCAGCAACCGTGACCGTCGAAATTCCCGAATCGACCACAATGCCAATCTTCACCGACCTCGAGCAAGCCACAGTGCAGCAAATCGGTGGAACAGGAGCTACCGTAACAAAAGACGGCAACGGATTCAAGATTAACTACACCGGCAACGGCACAAGCCGCGGCGCATATATACAAGTGATAAACGACGCTTACGCCTACAGCTTGCCATACGCACTGAGAATCACCGTCAACCCCGGAAAAGCAATCATCAAAGGCATTTCCTTCATGGGCACTAACGCGCTGGGCTTCAGCGTTCCCGCATTCACAGTCGACCTTCCCGAAGGAATGACACAACTGCCCGCCGACACCGACACGACGATCGACGTGCCCATCGACGAATGGTCGAACCCCGACGACATCGGCGTATATCCGCTACAATTGAACTACCTGCGCTTTGCTATGGGTGCATCGACCAAAAACGAAGAGTTTGAAATCAAAGTGCGCGATTTTGCCGGCATCTACAAC
This sequence comes from Bacteroidales bacterium, assembly GCA_029224905.1. GTDB lineage: Bacteria > Bacteroidota > Bacteroidia > Bacteroidales > Muribaculaceae > Limisoma. The sequence goes on along the minus strand of JAQXVL010000186.1, from coordinate 13,201 downwards.
AAAGACGCAGCCGTCAGCGCCACACGCATCAACTCGTCGGCTCTCAAAGCATACCCCAACCCGACCGACGGAATCGTAACCCTTACCGCTCCGGGCATCGAACGCGCAACTGTGACAGTCTACAGCAGCACCGGCGCTAACGTGCTGAGCAGCAACGCCGAATTCGTCGGCGGCAGCCACACGCTCAACCTCAGCAGCCTCGCTCCGGGCATCTACTTCGTTCGCATCGTTTCGGAAGGCAAGGCTCAATCGTGCAGAATCATCGTGAAATAACAAATAAAATTTTATAATCAAACCTATTATGAAACTAAAACTAACAACTTTGGCACTCGCAATTGCCACACTCGCCTCAGCACAAGAGGTGACCGTGGTTAGCCACGAGCAATTGCTCCGCGGTGTCGAAAGCCAATGCTACTCGCCCGTAATCAGTAGCGACGGCACAAAAGTGCTCTTCACAGGAGAACGCTATAGCGGACTGAAACTCTACGACATCACCAACGACGTAACCACTCGCATTGCCGACGATGCTATGGCAGGCTTTAAACCGGCATTCTCGCCGAGTGCCGACAAAGTCTACTACTTGTCGCAAACCACAAAAGACATGCTGACCTATCGCAGCGTGAAATGCTTCGACCTTGCTTCGGCAAAATCGACCGACATAACCGATCCCGAACGCGGCATGCGCAGCCCCGTTGCCACAAGCGCCGGCTTAATCACCGTCAGCGACAACGGACGTCAACTCCGCGGTAAAGCTGCCGGCACAACAGCCTACACCGACGGTAGCCAAATCGTGGTTGCTACGCCGACAGGCGAACGCACTCTCCGCCCCGTCGACACCAAATATTCTTACCTCTGGACAAGTCTTTCGCCCGACGGCTCGAAGATTCTCTTCTACGCAGGCGGCGTGGGCGCATTCGTTTGCGACCTCCAAGGCAACATCCTCGGCAGCTACGGACGTTGCTCGTCGCCGTCGTGGTGCGGCAACAATCACATCGTTGTGTGCCGCGAAACCTCCGACGGTCACCAATACGAATCGGCATGCCTCGAAATCGTCAGCCTCGACGGCAACTACAGCCAACGACTCACGGCTCCCGAATCGATGTCGTTCGCTCCCAGCGCTTCTGCCGACGGCTCGCGTCTGGTCTACAACACCATCGACGGCAGACTTTTCCTTATGCAGTTAAACATCAAATAATCGTGGCTCTATGAAAAAGTTAGCAATGACAATATTAGCAGTAGCTGCAACCTTGGCAGCCTCGGCAACCGACCTCAAAGACCTCAAAATCTACATCAACCCGGGTCATGGCGGCCACGACAGCGACGACCGTAACGTTGCCGTTCCTCCCTTCTCAAGTGGCGACCCCGAAGGCTTCTGGGAGTCGAACAGCAACCTCTCTAAAGGCTTGCAAATGCGTGATATGCTCGAAAGTTTCGGCGCAGGCACTAAAATGTCGCGCGTGACAAACACTACCGAAGACGACCGCGGCCTTACCGAAATCGACACCGAAGCCAACGGCTATGCCCCCGACTTCTTCTTCTCGATTCACAGTAACGCGACCGGCTCGGCAAACCGCGTCAATCAGCCACTGATGCTCTACCGCGGATTCAACAACGACCCGGTTTGGCCGGAAGCAAAAGTTATGTCGGAAATCCTCAACAAACAACTCCTCGAAAACCGCGTAACCTCTTGGTCGAGCGAAAACATCTGGCTCGCCGGCGACTATGACTTCTACAATTGGGGCGTCGGCGTCGGTCTCGGCGTGCTTCGCACTCTGGCAGTTCCCGGCATGCTCTCCGAAGGTTCTTACCACGACTACATCCCCGAAACCTACCGTCTGCTCAACGACGACTACTGCTGGCTCGAAGCATACCACTTCGTCAAGTCGGTTATGCAATACTTCAACACGTCGGAATCGTTCGCTACAGGTACTGTTGCCGGTAGAGTGCTCGACAACCGCCTCATTCGCACCGAAGCAATCTACAACAACATCTTCTACGGCAAAGACCAGGCAAAACCCGTCTGCGGCGCTACCGTAGAACTGCTCGATGCTTCCGGCAACGTGGTCGAATCGAAAACTACCGACGAATACTTCAACGGCGTGTTTATCTTCAAATCTGTCACTCCGGGCAACTACACCCTGCGCGTAAGCCATAGCGACTACCGCGCTTACCAAACCGACGTAACCGTTGCAGCCAACACTGTGACTTACATCAATCCCGAGGTGACACGCATTCGCAACACCGCTCCGCAAGTCGAAGAATACTCTCCGGTTTATGCCGAAGGCGACGAACCCGTTTCTTGCGTCACCCCGATTCGCATAAAGTTCAACTGGGACATGGACGTTGCTTCGACCGAAAAGGCATTCTCTATCACTCCGGCTGTCGAAGGTACAATTTCGTGGGAAGACTCGCAATACGTTCTCGTGTTTACGCCTAAAAGAGTGTACGACATCAACACCGTCTACACCGTCAAAATCGACAAATCGGCTATGCACCCCGAAGGTATGTCAATGACTGACGACTTCTCGTTCTCGTTCACCACTGCCGACGACAACGAATTCATAATCCTCGAAGGATACCCGTCAAACGACGCGCGCGTCCACTACGCATCGCCCTACCTTGAATTCCGCTTCGACAGCCATCCCAATACGTCGTTTATCCAAGAAGAAATCACAATCACCGACGAAGCCGGCAATCCTCTGTCTTACAGCGCTCGTACAAAGAAAACAAGTACGTTGAACGACGAATTCGGCTACTTCCAGATGAAATTGTCAAGCAACCTCGAGCCGGGCAAGACCTACAAAGTGAACGTTGCCGACAACGTGCGCGACTACAACAACATTCCTATTGCCAAAGGCTATAGCTACAAATTTACGGCAGTCGACGCTTCGACCGAAGGCGCTCCGTTTACGCTCGTTGAATCGCTCGACGCAACGTCGCTGCTCGAGAAAGACGCCGATGCAACACGCAACGCAACGTCGACAGCCGTTGCTCGCAACACGTCGACAAAACTCGAAGGCACGTCGTCCTACAAACTCGACTACACCTTCTCGGGCGCATCCGACGGCAACGCTGCATTCCGCTTCAAAACCGCTCCGGCTACAACCTATTCGACCGCAAAATCAATCAACCTGAAAGTCTACGGCGACATGAGCGCAAACGCCCTCCGTGCACGCTTCGTAAACGGCGCCGACACTCGATTGGTTGACATCTGCGCACTCAACTTCATCGGCTGGCGCGACATCGCAGTGCCTCTCACCGATGGCTTGGGCGAAGGCGAATACACCCTCGACGGCTTCGAAATTGCTCAATGCGACAAAGTGTTCAGCAAAAAAGGCACCGTCTATCTCGACAAAATTCAGATTGGTACGGCTGCCGACGGCGGAATCGAGAACATCGAATCGGCCTCGGTTAGAGTACACCCGAACCCCGCATCCGAACTGCTCATCGCCAACGCCGACAAGACAATCCTCGGCATCGAACTCATTTCGCTCGACGGCAAGAAAGTGGCTGCCGCCAACGGCAACGTACTCAACGTCAGCGAAGTGGCTTCAGGAATCTACGTCGCTAAAATCTACACGGCTAACGGCTTCGGAACAAAACGAGTTGCCATTCGCCACTAATCGCGAGAATTTTTCATAATTTGGAGTCGGGCATTTTCGGTGCCCGACTCCTTTTTTTTACAACCGATTGTATGTTGTAGAACATAATAAAATATAGACAGTTTTTAATTTTTTTTATTAAATTTGCCAAAACCAATTTAGAAGAAATTCAGAATCATGAAAATAATAGCAGACAGTAGCGCCTCAAGGACAGAATGGGTACTCGTTGACGGCACCACGGTAGTAGAACACGCATTCACAAAAGGTCTTAATCCGTTCTTCCAATCGAGGCGAGACATCAGCCACAGCATACGACTCGAACTCCCCGAAGCATTCCTGAAAAAACGCTGGGAACACATCTACTTCTACGGCGCAGGCTGCGCAAACAACGACAAGAAGAAAATCGTCGAAGCCTCGCTCGTCGCACAATTCAAAACCCCGGTGACCGTCGAAAGCGACTTGCTCGGCGCCGCTCGAGGCCTGCTCATCAACGAGCCCGGCATTGCCTGCATCCTCGGCAGCGGCTCTAACTCGTGCTACTACGACGGCAAGCAAATCGTCAAAAACGTACGCTCGCTCGGATTTGTCCTCGGCGACGAAGGCTCCGCTTCCTACATCGGTAAGCGCTTCGTCAGCGACTGCCTCAAAGACATCGCACCCGAACAGCTCCGCAACTCGTTCTACGAATACATCAACAAAACGCCCGACGAAATTATGGCGTCTATCTACGACAACACACTCCCGGGAAATATGCTCAGCGTCTACTCGCGATTCCTGATGGACAAACTCGAGATGGACTACGTCTACGACATCGTCTACAGTAGCATCAACGACTTCTTTACACGCAACGTGGCACAATACAACTATCGCGACCTAAACGTCTGCTTCGTCGGCTCCAACGCTTGTGCCTACTCCGGCGTGCTCAACGAAGTGGCTAAAAAATTCGGCATCACAATCCGAAAAATCCTGCCGAGCTCCGTGCCCGGATTAGTGCGCTATCACGCCACTAACGGCTAATCCTCAGGTCGATTCATTCGACCTTCTGCTTCTTGCATCCGCGAGAAATTGAAAAATCAGTTATTAAACATTAAATAATCTTTAATGCGCCAAATTAGATTACATAAATTTTTCAAGAATAGCGAGAATGTATTAAATTTGCGGAGATAGAACACTAAAAAAAATCACGGTGATGCGAAAATTTGCAATTATCCTTATGCTCATGCTTACGGCATCGATAGCTAAGGCAATAGAACAACCATTAGCAAAGAACGTTAGAGACCGAATAGCCAAAACTGCTAATGCCATGATTCCTGCAAATATGCAGATTGGCAAAATTGCCGTCGACAGCGCAACCGTCGACGACAAAGCGCGACGCGTCGTAATCGGTATGAACGACAACTTCGGCTACATTCCCTTCGACAAAGCATTCCTTACCGAATTCGAAACAAAAGCGAAAGCCGCACTCGGCGCTCAGTATAAAGGCTATCGCCTCGACCTGCTCATCAGCAAGCGCCCGGCAACCGACTTTCTCCGCAGCACACGCCTCGACTATACAGCCAACAACCACAAAGACGATTGGTTTATCTTCCCGCTCGACGACACGCGGCATCCCGCGAAAGGCCTCGACGGCAAAATCATCGCAATGTGGCAAAGCCACGGCTGGTTCTTCGAGCAAAAAGCAAACCGCTGGCAATGGCAACGCGCGCGCATCTTCCAAACCGTTGAAGACCTCTACACACAAAGCTACGTCATGCCGTTCTTGATGCCCATGCTCGAAAATGCCGGCGCCTACGTTATGAGCCCTCGCGAACGCGACACCAACACCGTCGAAATCATCGTCGACAACGACGGCTCGCTCGCTACCGGCAAATATGCCGAAACCGACGGCGACAAAAGTTGGACCGACGGCGGCACGGGATTCAAGCACGACCGACAGAGTTATGAAGGCTTCGACAACCCGTTCACTCACGGCACATTCCGCAAAATCGACGCAACAAAATCCGATAAAACCGCAGCGGCAACCTGGTCGGCAACAATTCCGCAAGCCGGGAAATATGCCGTCTACGTTTCGTATGCAACTCTGCCGAACAGCGCCAACGACGCTACCTACACCGTACATTCCGCCGAAGGTGACCGCGCCTTTCGCGTCAACCAAACAATGGGCGGCTCCACTTGGATTTACCTCGGTCACTTCCACTTCGACAGCGGCGAACAGACAATCGTCGAACTCACAAATCACTCGGCACATAAAAACGCCGTAATCACAGCCGATGCCGTCAAAATCGGCGGCGGTATGGGCAACATCGCACGCTGCGCTAACACCGAAGCACTCGCCAACGTACGCTCCAGCGAATCCGACAAGCCCGCCGAAACCGTCAAACTCCGCGTCAAGAGCGAAAACACCGTCAGCGGCTACCCGCGATTTACCGAAGCCGCTCGCTACTGGCTCCAATGGGCGGGCGTACCCGACACAATCTATTCGCCGTCGAACGGCGCTAACGACTACACCGACGACTACCGTTGCCGCGGTCTGTGGGTGAACTACCTCGCCGGCGGCTCAAAGACGCTGCCCGACCGCCCGGGTCTAAACATTCCCGTCGACCTCTCGTTCGCATTCCACTCCGACGCCGGAACGACGATGGACGACACTATCATCGGCACGCTCGGTATCTACTGCACACGCGGCGAAACTTACGCTAACGGCACCGACCGATTCAACTCGCACAAACTCACCGACTACGTCCTGACAAACATCACCAACGACGTTCGCTCGCAATTCGACAGCAAGTGGACTCGCCGCGGTATGTGGGACGAATCATACTACGAAGCACGCGTTCCCGAAGTGCCCGCAATGCTTCTCGAACTGCTGTCGCACCAAAACCTCGCCGACATGCGCTACGGACTCGACCCGGCATTCCGCTTCACCGTTTCGCGCGCCATCTATAAAGGCATCGCCGAGTTTTTCGCCGACGTTGAAGGTCGCCACGACTACCAAATCCAGCCGCTCCCCGTCAACAGTTTCGCCATCGCGCAAACCGCCGACCGCAGCTTCACACTCTCGTGGAAACCCACCGTCGACAAACAATGCGCACGCGCCGAAGCTCGCAGTTACATCGTGCTTGAACGCATCGGCAATAGCGGTTTCCGCCAAATTGCGACAACCGACGACACCGAATTCGCCGTAACCGTCGACGACAACCTAATCCACAGCTATCAAATCGTAGCCTGCAATGACGGCGGCAAAAGTTTCCCGTCGGAAACGCTCGCCCTGGCTGTTGCACCCGATTCGAAAGGCACTGTTGCCATCGTCAACGGATTTACCCGCGTGTCAGCCCCCGACTCGTTCGACTCGGGCGAAATCGCCGGATTCCGTCCCGAATACGACAACGGTGTGCCCTACATCAACGACATCAACTACATCGGCGCAATGTTTGAGTTCCGCCGCGAACTTCCGTGGGTAAGCGACGACTCTTGCGGATTCGGCTCATCGCGCGCCGACAAAGAGACCGAAGTGATTGCCGGCAACACCTTCGACTTCGCCTACACCCACGGCGAATCGATTCTTGCCGCAGGCTATTCTTTCGTTTCAGCGAGCCTCGAATCTGTCGAAAGCGGAAGTTTCGACCTCACGAAATACCCGACAGCCGACCTGATTCTCGGCAAGCAAAAAACAACCGTCATCGGTCGCGGCGAAATGCCTGACCGCTTTGCCCTCTACTCGAGCGAACTGCAACGAGCCGTCACAGCGTTCTGCAACGCCGGCGGAAACATCTTCGTCAGCGGCGCTTACGTGGCTTCCGACGTTTGGGACAACAAGAAATCGACCGACGAAAAGAAAAAATTCGCCTCCGACGTGCTCGGCTACAAGTGGGTCGTTGGGCAAGCAGCCGTCGAAGGAAAAGCACACCTCGTGCCGACCTACTTCGACGATTTCGGCAAACTTAACTGCAGTTTTGCACAACAATACAACGACCGAATCTACGCCGTAGAGTCGCCCGACGCACTGCAACCGGCTAACACCGACAACGCATGCACCCTGCTTCGCTACGACGAAAACAACATATCCGCCGGCATCGTTGCCGACCTCGGTAGCCACAAAACCTGCGTCGTCGGGTTCCCGTTCGAAACGATTACCGACAGCGACGCTCGCAACCAACTTATGTGTCAAATCTTAAAATTCTTCCAAAAATAGAAAACTTAATATAAAACTATTAGATATGAAAACAATTAATTGCTTTATCCCATTCCTTAACAAGGAACAAGTAGAAAACACTGTTGCCGGACTCCGCGGCAGCCAACTCGTAAACAAAATATACCTTCTTGCAGGAGCCGATGCAGCCGCTGACGCTATCGAAGGTTGCGAACGTATCGACATCAAAGGCCTCGAAAGCAGCGCCACAATGAAACAAATCGCCGCTAACGCCGATGCCGATTTCGTGCTCCTCTACACAAAATACAACTCTCTCTCGTTCGGTATGTTTGCCATCGAACGCATGGTGAAAATCGCTACCGACGCAAAAGCAGGTATGGTCTACGCCGACCACTACAACGTTGTCGGCAACGCGCGCTCTAACGCTCCGGTTATCGACTACCAGGAAGGTAGCCTCCGCAACGACTTCGACTTCGGCTCGGTGCTCATGTTCTGCGCAAAAGCATTCAAAGACGCTGCCGCTCGCATCACTGAAGAATACGAATTTGCAGGTCTTTACGACATCCGCTTGAAAGTGGCTCAAAAAGCCGAATTGGTTCACATCAACGAATACCTCTACAGCGACGTCGAACTCGATACTCGCAAGAGCGGCGAAAAGATTTTCGACTATGTTGACCCGCGCAACCGCGGCGTGCAAATCGAAATGGAAAAGGCTTGTACTCAACACCTTAAAGACGTAGGCGCTTACCTCGAACCGAAATTCAAGAAAATCGAATTCGACAAAGGCGATTTCGAATACGAAGCATCGGTAATCATCCCCGTGCGCAACCGCATCCGCACAATCCGCGACGCCATTAAGTCGGTTTTGTCTCAAAAGACTGACTTCAAATTCAACCTCATCGTCATCGACAACCTCTCGACCGACGGCACTACCGAAGCCATCGACGAATTCAAAGACGACGAGCGCCTCATCCACATCGTACCGACTCGCGACGACCTCGGTATCGGCGGCTGCTGGAACCTCGGCGTGCATCACCCCAAATGCGGTAAGTTTGCCATCCAACTCGACAGCGACGACGTCTACAAAGACGAAAACACACTCACTACGATGGTCAACGCATTCTACGAACAAAACTGCGCAATGGTGGTTGGTACTTACATGATGACCGACTTCAACATGAATATGATTGCTCCGGGCATCATCGACCACAAAGAATGGACTCCCGAAAACGGCCGCAACAACGCTCTGCGCATCAACGGCCTCGGCGCTCCGCGTGCTTTCTACACTCCGGTGCTCCGCGAAGTGAAAGTGCCTAACACAAGCTACGGCGAAGACTACGCTCTCGGCTTGAACTTCTCGCGCGAATACCAAATCGGTCGCGTCTACGACGTCGTTTACCTCTGCCGCCGCTGGGAAGACAACTCCGATGCTTCGCTCGACATCGTTAAGATGAACGCTCACAACCTCTACAAAGACAGAATCCGTACTTGGGAACTCAAAGCACGTATCGCGTTCAACAAAAACAAATAGAAATGCAAGAACTCAATAAAAATACAGTATCCACATTCCTCAACCAACAACTTGAGGAATGGGATACTGCACGTAATAACTTTGCTGCACTTGCCAACGTAAAGGTTAAGACCTTTATGATTGGTTCGACTAACTTCAAAGTGCAATTCAACCCCGGAAGAATCACTTCGTCGGCAGCAAAAGTCGACGCAAAGTCGCTCAAAGAGCGCAAATGCTTCCTATGTGCCGCGAACCGTCCTGCCGTTCAACGCGGATTGGAATGGGGCGACTACACCGTTCTCATCAACCCGTTCCCCATCTTCCCGCGCCACCTGACAATTCCCGACAACAACCACGTCGACCAACGCATCGACGGCCGTATCGCCGACATGATGCAACTCGCTCGCGCTCTCGAAGGCTATACATTATTCTATAATGGTCCGAAATGCGGCGCGTCAGCTCCCGACCACATGCACTTCCAAGCCGGAAACAGCGGCTTTATGCCCGTCGAAGACGACGTTGTCACTGCCGAAAAAACTCAGGTAGCAACCGAAGGCTCTGCCAAGATGTCGCTCGTCGGCGGACTGTCGCACAGCTGCTTCCTGATTGAAGCCGACACCGTTGTCGACGGCGCTGCGCTGTTCAAACGCCTCTACGACTGCCTCGACATCCCCGAAGGCGAAGCCGAACCGATGCTCAACGTCCTTTGCCGATTCGTCGGCAACGGCTGGCACGTGCTCGTGTTCCCGCGCAAAAAGCATCGCCCCGACTGCTACTTCAAAGAAGGCGACGAAAACATCCTAATCAGCCCGGCTTCGGTCGATATGGGTGGCGTTTTCATCACCCCGCTCGAAAAAGACTTCGACAAAATCACCGCCGACGACATCGCTCAAATCCTCAGCGAATGTTGCCTCTCGGCTGACGAAGCTCAACAAATTGCTAACAAATTATAGTTCGGTCTATGCAACAGCCAAACGTAAAAGTCGGAATAATGAGCGGCACGAGCATCAGTTTCGCGTTCGCTAAAGACTATACCCTCGACGGCAAAACCGTCACGGGCAGCCATACGGCAAAGCTCGTCGACGGCGAAATTGAATGGAACGGCAACCGCTACCCGTCGCTCGAATTTGTGCCGGTCTGTGTCGCCGACAGCCATTTCACGCTCATCGACGTGACAATCGGCGTCAACTTCCACTGGGAACGAAAGGAAAACCAATCGTTCAGAGGCAGTCTGCGCCTGATTGTCGAAGGCGACAAACTCACCGCCGTCAACATTCTTCCCATCGAAGAATATCTGCTCAGCGTCATTTCGTCGGAAATGAGCGCCACCGCATCGCTGGAACTGCTTAAAGCACACGCCGTGATTTCACGCAGTTGGCTGCTTGCTCAAATCGACAAAAACAAGCAACTCACCGAGACAGCCACCGCCTATTGCCCATGCACTCGCACCGACGACGAACTCGTCAGATGGTTCGACCGCGAAGACCACGTCAACTTCGACGTCTGCGCCGACGACCACTGCCAACGCTATCAAGGCATCACTCGCGAGTCGACCGAAACGGTTCGCCAAGCTATCGAAGCCACTTGGGGCGAAGTGCTTATGGACGGCGACCGACTCTGCGACGCACGCTTCTCAAAGTCGTGCGGCGGCGTTTTCGAAGAGTTTGAAAACTGCTGGGAGCCCGTCCATCACAACTACCTGCAGGCACGCCACGACGGCGAAAATCCCGCGGATTTCCCCGACCTAACCGTCGAAGAAAACGCCCGCGAATGGATTCTCAACGCCCCCGACGCATTCTGCAACACTCACGATGCACGTATCCTCTCGCAAGTGCTCAACTCCTACGACCAAGAGACTACCGACTTCTACCGCTGGAAAGTGGAATACAGCCAAGAAGAACTCGCTCGACTCGTCAGCGAGCGCTCCGGCGAAGACTATGGCGAAATCATCGATTTGATTCCCGTGGCTCGCGGAACCTCCGGCAGAATCTATCGCCTGAAAATCGTGGGCACGCACAAGACGCAAATCATCGGCAAAGAACTCGAGATACGTCGCACACTCTCACCGTCGCACCTCTACAGCTCGGCTTTCGTGGTCGAAAAAGTCGGCAACGGCGAAATCCCCGACCGATTCATCATCCGCGGTGCCGGATGGGGTCACGGCGTCGGGCTCTGCCAAATCGGCGCCGCCGTCATGGGCGAAAAAGGATATAACTACAACCAAATTTTAGAACATTACTTTGTCGGCGCTAAAGTCACAAAGTTGTATCAATAAACTTTCGATATCGTTATGAAATCATCAACAAATCGCAATCCGTGGGCTTGGATTCCCACACTATACTTTGCACAGGGCATACCGTTCATATTTATTAATATGGTAACGATGGTGCTCTTCACACAACTTGGCATGTCGGAAACCGACGCCACTCTCTACACCGGTTGGCTCTACTTGCCATGGGTAATCAAGCCCTTCTGGGGACCGATTGTCGACATCATCAAGACAAAACGTTGGTGGACCGTTGTAATGCAAATTTGCGTTGCAGTAGGACTCGCCGGAATCGCATTTACGCTACCGTTGCCCAACCAGACTGAGATTGCCGAAGGCCTGCCCGTCAGCGCTTTCTCTATCTGCTTGTTCTTCTATTTCATCACCGCATTCTGCTCGGCAACCCACGACATCGCTTCCGACGGTTTCTATATGATTGCCCTCGACACAAACCAACAAAGTATGTTCGTCGGCATCCGCTCGACATTCTATCGCTGCGCCAACGTGTTCGGTCAAGGCGGTTTGGTGATGATTGCCGGCGCTTTGGAGAGCAGTTTTGGCGGCGACAAGGCTAAAGCATGGATGCTCACCGTGGTTTGCTGCGCTATCTTCTTCGGAATCGTTTCGATTTGGCACTTGTTCATCCTGCCGAAGCCGGCAGCCGACCGCGCTGTCGGTAATGCAGAGAAGAAATCCGTAGGCGACATCGTCAACGAATTTGCCGGCTCGTTCGTCACTTTCTTCAAGAAAAAACACGTCATCTTGGCAATGCTTTTCATGCTGCTCTATCGTCTGCCCGAAGCTCAAGTTGTAAAACTCTGCCAACCGTTCTTGTTGGCATCGCGCGACGCCGGTGGCTTGGGAATGACACAAACCGAAGTGGGCTTCGCCTACGGAACGCTCGCCATCATCGGTCTTACCGTCGGCGGTATCATCGGCGGTATCTGCGCTTCCAACGGCGGTCTGCGCAAATGGATTTGGCCTATGGCGCTCGCAACGTCGCTCAACTGCGTGGCTTATATCATCCTTTCGAACGTACAACCCGACTACTCTACCATTGCCGGTAAAGCAATAACCTTCTCGGCTATCATCCTCGAGCAATTCGCATACGGATTCGGTTTCACCGCATTTATGCTCTTTATGATGTACTTCGCGGAAGGTCCGTACAAGACATCCCACTACGCAATCTGCACAGCCTTTATGGCTCTCGGCATGATGCTTCCGGGCATGGCTGCCGGCTGGATTAAGGAAGTGATGCTCGGCAACTCGTACGTCAACTTCTTCTTCTGGGTACTCGCTTGCAACATCGCAACATGGCTCGTAACGGCTCTCGTTCGCCGTCACATCGACCCTGCTTACGGTGCTAAACAGAAATAATAGAAAAACAAGATGAAAAAAACGATATTATCAATACTGTGTGCCGTTGCTACCGTGATGGCTTCGGCACACGTTAAAACGGGTGTGGAAGTGCTTCGCGACGGCGGTTTCCGCGAGTTGCAAGGCAAGCGCGTCGGGCTGGTAACAAACCCGTCGGGCGTCGACAGCAACCTCAAGTCGACCGTCGACATCCTCAACGAAGCCCCGGGCGTCAAACTCGTTGCCCTCTACGGTCCCGAGCACGGCGTTCGCGGTAATGCTCACGCCGGCGATGCCGTCAGCGACGCAGTCGACCC
>JAQXVL010000185.1 GCA_029224905.1 Bacteroidales bacterium | reverse complement strand
CGATAATGCTGAAAGTAACCAAATTTTTCCCCGGAATTTGCGAAAATCGCATAAACAATCCGCCGTGACTACTTTCAAATCAACCTCTGTCTAATTCACTTCCCAACCTCAATCAGCACACCCGTATAGTTATCGTTTCCGAACTTTTGACACATAAAATCGAACACGTCAAGGATATCGTCAAGCGGCTTCTCATCCATCATCCTCGCCATAAGAATGTCTGGCGCCATACTCTTATACAGCCCGTCGGAGCAAAGCAACAATCGGTCGCCGGGCTCCAACTTATACTGCAACACATCGGCAACACACCTATCCCCATGACCGCTAAAGAAACAACGAGAAATCACCTCCCAACCGAAATCGCGACGAACATGGTCTTGCGTACAATAAAGCAACTCGCCGCGACGCATAAAGTAGCAACGGCTGTCGCCAACGTGCGCAATCGTGACCGTGTCGGCAACAACACTTGCCATCACCATCGTCGTACCCGTTTCGGACACGTTCAACGAAGCCGCTTTCTCGTCGAGTGCCGCCATCGCATATGCCACAGCATCAGCAACCTTCGCCTCACTGTCCGGCTCCGACGCGTGCGCGTTCCAAAAATCCACAATAGCATCGGCAACAGTCAGGCTTGCCACCTCGCCCATCGCATGACCGCCCAAACCGTCGCAAACCACCGCCAAACAGCGATTGTTGTCGTCACTATTGACTATCCGGAAAGCGTCTTCATTGTTCCGACGCTTACCAATGCCACTGAATGAAGCACTATGCATCCTCATAATCTATCGTTGTTTTTTATTTCAGTCCAACCAAAATTTCCACACCATCCTCACACACATGGATACCCTCGAGCTGAACAAACTCCAAGACACGTTGAATCTCGTCAATCCGTTCCAAGAAAATATTGACACGCTTTTCGTCAGTGTTCACCTCAACGCCGTGAGGCAACTTACTACCGAGATGCGTCACCGCGCCCGCAATCAGCAACGACATACCCATGCCACACTCATACGACAGACACACCACATCCTTGCGAACACCCTCGATGCGGACACACACCGACATCGGCGGAATAAACCGGTTCGGGCTGTACGACACCTCAAGCGACTTGCCGTCGACACATTTCAACTCCGGGCGAACAACATAATGCTTCGCCACATAATTTGCAATCTCCTCAAAAGACAATTTAACATTCATATTATCAAAATTTTATAAGTTAAACAAATACGCCAAAAGCCCAACCCACGGCGATTCTACTCCCTTATGTAATGTTTATGCAAAAACAATGCCAAAAGTAACCAATTGAAAGAATAATAGACAAAAAATAGCAAGGGGAGCCTTGACCGCTCCCCTTGTATTTGGTAGAAAGACTTTCCCGCTACATCGTGCGGGCGAATTGCTCGATGCTGAAGGTGCCGTCGAGGTCTTGTATCTCGACTTTGCCCGACAGGATGTCGAAGAAGAAGGCGCGGATGCGCTCGGTCGACAGCACTGCCGGACTGCCGTCGGCGTCGGTGCCAAGGTCGTAGGTCTTGAGCAACTGCGGTCCGAGGGCTGCCGCGGTCAGCAGGAAGTGGTTCTGAAATTTGTCGGTGTCGATGAGGTCGGCGGCAAGCACTTTGCCTACTACGCTATAACTATGCAAGGTGCGTTGCTGTCCGCCGTCGGTGAGGGTGGTGCGCAGGTCGTCGCTCTCGAGGTTTATCTCGATTTTCCCGCTCTCGGCGGCTTGCGGCTGATGGCGATAGAGCGAGCCGAGGTCGGCGAGCGCCAGCGAGTAGAGGTGTGTGCCGGCGGCGTAGTTGACGCTTTCGACGCTGAACACGGAGGGCAGCAGTAGGTGGATGTTGCCGGCGATTTCAACGAAGGGCGAGATGAATGTGCCGACGACGCAATTGCGGATGGTCAGCGACTGTGTGGCGAACACGCCGCCTACTACGACGCAGTTTTCGAGCACTACTTCGTCGCCGTAGATGCTTCCGGCTACGAAGGCGTTGTTGAGGTCGATGCTTTTACTGTTGATGTCGGAGCAGAAGGTGGTTTGGCAGCCTGCCGCGCGCGACACTATCGATGTTGCCGACCCTACGGCTTTGCGGAAGGTGACGTCGCCGGTAACGTTGGAGTTGACGTAGAGTTCTTGTTGGGTGAAGACGGCGCCGGTCACTTCTAAGGGGGCGGCTTCGATGCTCAGTCGGGCGGCGTAGAGCGGTCCCTCGACGACGGTTTCGCCGGCTACGGTGACGGTGCGTGTCAGCTCGGATATCTTGTTGGGCAAGATGCCGCCTTTTACGATGTTGTTGTCCAACCGAAGGTTGCTATCGGTGATATGTATTTCTTTGAGTTTGCTCATAGTGGTTTGTAGGTTAGTAGTTTAACAATTTGTTAATCATTTGGCGAACGCGCTCGGAGTGGGAATCGCTCGCGGTGATGTTTTCGGCGATTTCGTTCTGCACGTACGAGCGCAACTGGCGGTCTTCGTCGTCGGTGGGGCGACTGAATTTTTCGCCGGCGAGGCGGTCGCCGAGGCTACGGGCGAGCGTGCCGTCGCTGTCGTAGTTGCCGGGGATGTGGCAGGTACGCTCGTGTCGGCTGCCTTCCGACTCGGTCTCGAAGATGCACACGGGCAGCAGATAGGCGTCGTTGCCGTTGCCTTCGGTGACGGCTTTTTGCATGGTCAGTTCGGTGCGGGCTTTTGCCATCAGGAAGTCGGTGGCGCGGGTCATGGCTTGCAGTGCGTGATTTTTTACCGTTGCGGCGGCTATCTGCGACTGCAGCGTGGCGCTTTCGGCGTTGGCTGTCACTGCTGTCTGGACCATGTCGGTATGGAGCATGCGGTCCGACTGGCGGTCGATGGTGTGTGCCAGGCGGAACACGGGCTGGTCGAGTTGCTGTATGCGTGTTGCCAGTTCGTTGTTG
>JAQXVL010000184.1 GCA_029224905.1 Bacteroidales bacterium | reverse complement strand
CGAAACGATACCGGTGGCGAAGATATGGCGCCGTTGACCACCTACGACAACGTGTCGATACTCTTCGATGCGTCCGACTATAAGTTGATGCTTGTCTCCGGCGAATACTCATCGGTGTCGACGCTCAACGCCGTGCCATATGCACGCCAAACGGGCGTATTCGACCTGACCGGACGTCGTGTGGCTGCCGACCTAAAGTCGCTCGGCGACCGCCGCGGTGTGTTTATTGTCGTAACCGAAAGCAATGTCTATAAACTGATTAAATAAAAAATATGCGAAACATTTTGCAAAAAGGTTTTGCTATATCGGAAAAAAGCCTTACCTTTGCACTCGCATTATTAACTAAATAAAATTATAAACAATGTTTTTGACTGCAGAAGACAAAAAAGCGATCTTCGAGAAGTACGGTAAGTCGAATACTGATACTGGGTCTCCCGAGGCACAGATTGCATTATTTTCTATCCGTATTGCTCATTTGACTGAACACTTGAAGTCAAATCACAAAGATCATAGTACAACACGCGCTCTTAAGAAATTGGTAGGTAAGCGTCGTCGCCTCCTCGATTATCTGATTCGAGTAGACATCAACCGCTATCGTGCCATCATCGCAAAAGAAGAGCTCGGTATCAGAAAGTAATATTTCTGAGTGCTTTAAAACACAAGACAAGGTGCAGGCTTTCGAGTTTGCACCTTGCTTTTATTTACACTAACTTGATTGTTTAAAATGATGTAAACAAAATTAAATAAAACATAAATGGTTATTAATTATTTTATAACAATTTATATATTTGTAAAAATAAACCTAACATTAATAATTGAATAGATAACAGAAATGGACAAAAGACTGTTAAATTTGTTTGTGGGGCTAACTGTGTCCTGCTCGAGCGCATTAGCCATCAATACCTTGGGAAATTATGTAAATCCGGTGATTAACGAAAACTTCCCTGACCCGGC
The DNA here is from genome assembly GCA_029224905.1 of Bacteroidales bacterium. GTDB lineage: Bacteria > Bacteroidota > Bacteroidia > Bacteroidales > Muribaculaceae > Limisoma. The sequence continues at coordinate 2,611 of JAQXVL010000184.1, read as the reverse complement.
AGTGATGCGGGCGCAAGACGGGGTGTTATACGCTGCTCGTACCGGTAAATGGACTTCTATTTTCAAATCGTATAACCTCGCCGATTGGGTTTTTGCTCGCAATGCCTACAGCGATGAGTCGCAAGTTCCCGCTGACGGTCGCTTCGGTTTGCCCGGCAATACGTGGGCTCCCGACTTAAACTATATCAATGGCAAGTACGTGCTATACTTTTCTGTTTCAGAATGGGGAAACAAATGGACTTGCGGCATCGGCTGCTCGTGGTCGGAATATCCCGCAGGACCTTATCACGACACAAAGAAATTTTTCGACAGTACGCAAATCGGCGTTGAAAACAGTATAGACCCATGCTATATTGAAGCCAACGGAAAGAAATACTTGTTCTGGGGAAGTTTCAGCGGAATCTATGCGATAGAACTTTCCGACGACGGTTTAAGCATAAAACAGGGTGCTACTAAAGTGAAAGTTGCCGGCTCGCATACAGAAGGGACAATGGTTCATAAGCGAGGCAACTACTACTACCTCATTGGCTCCACCGGGTATTGCTGCAGAGGACTCGATAGTACTTACAAACTCGTTGTCGCTCGCTCGACAAACATTCTCGGCCCGTATACAAGTAAGAGCGGCGGCAAAGCACTCGATAATAGTTTTACGGATATGCTTGTCGGTAATTCAGCCGTCAAAGGTCCCGGACACTGCTCGGAGATTATTACCGACGATGAGGGCGTCGATTGGATTCTTTACCACGGCTACGACGTCAACGACGTTGATGCCGGCCGCAAGATGTATCTCGACAAAGTCAATTGGTCGTCCGACGGCTGGCCTACAGTCAACAATGGTACTCCTTCGACCGGCGAAATTATGAAGCCCTATTTTCGCTCGGCTTGTGCAAATATGTACGAGAAGTGGAACTTCTCGGAGAAACGCAACACCAAAACGCAAAAAGGTTGGGACGCATCGAATGTGCGTAACTTTGCCTACAACGACGGCAAACTCTACTGCGTCTATGGTGGCGGCTCGGCAATTAAGGTCATCAACGCACAGACCGGTGAAGACCTCGGAAACCTCAACGAAGGTAATGTCTGCGGTGGCGGCTTGCTTAAGTTTGCCGACGTGAAAGTGTTCAAAGGGCATATCTTGGCGTGCAACCTCGCGCAGCCCGGACAAGAATTCCGCATCTACTGTTGGGACGGCGACAACCAATTGCCATATATCTTGATGTCGACAACCGTTACCGACGAAGTGACGCGCCTCGGCGACTGTATGGAAATAGCTCCCGGCTCAGATTGGAATTTATACTTGTGGCTCTGCTTTGCCAATCAAAAGGACTCGAAGACCAACATCATAGAGTTCTGCCGTAACGCAGCCGGCTGGACAAAATACGTCTATCCCGTAACCTCCGACGGCACGACACAATTCCGCCCCGGTCCACTCGCTCGTGCATATCCCGATGGTGGCACGTGGTGGATTGACGGCACGACCTGCAAGCCGTCGTACTTCGGACGCACCAACGGCGTTTTGGTACGAAAACTCGACGTAGATATCAGCCCATATTGGGGCGCGAGCCATCACGAATTCAAGTTCCGCGGACAAAAGATAGCCGCGAACCTCATCTTCGACCCGGGCGTCAGTGGCAACGACAACTCGACATTCAAAGGCTGTCGAATGCGCTTGATAAACGACCGGGTGGGAAAATACAGCAAAGTATATCCCGTCGGCGAATTCCCGTCTGACGGACTTGGCTCAACGACGCGCAACACAAATGCAACCGGCGATATAGCCATCAATACCGATGGCGAAAACTACGTCGAAGCGTGGGTGTTCTCCACCGGACATGGCATGGCGCACTACGTGTTCGGTAATCCACCGGCAAAAAATCCGTCGAAAATTCCGTCGAAACCGGCTCCTGTGGGCGCCCCCGAACTTTATTTCTGCGGAACAAACTACGACAACTGGAATCACGTTGCGCAGTATCGTATGAGCGGTAGCAACGGCGTGTATACAGTGCATGTGCCATTTATCGATGGTGAGTTTAAGATAATCAACAGCGACAACAGCGAAGAATGGTCGTATCCGCGCGGAGTGAATGCAACTTCAAAGATGGCGTTGAACACATCATATTATGTAAGCAACAACATCGGCGGCGGCACAAATGGCTCAAACAACTGCCAATTGGCAAATCCTGCGATGGATTGCACGGTGGTCTATGACCGCAACAAAAACACTATCAAGATTACCGGTATCAGCGTGCCGGGTATCTACTTGGCGCACTCGCTCTTCACCGGATGGAGCCCTTGTGAAGAAGCCTATCGATTCAGTCACAAGGGTAATGGTATCTATGCGCTGCATCTCGACCAACTCCCGGCAAACGAGTGGTTTAAAGTAACCACCGGAGGTTGGAAAGAAGAGGGCTGTGCGGCGTTCTCGGTCAACAGAGGCGACCTCGAACTCGGCGTGCTTTATTCCTGCCCACGAAACGATACCGGTGGCGAAGATATGGCGCCGTTGACCACCTACGACAACGTGTCGATACTCTTCGATGCGTCCGACTATAAGTTGATGCTTGTCTCCGGCGAATACTCATCGGTGTCGACGCTCAACGCCGTGCCATAT
>JAQXVL010000183.1 GCA_029224905.1 Bacteroidales bacterium | reverse complement strand
AAAAAGAACTGTTAAAAATACCCCCACCCGTTTATGATTTGTTAACATTTTCATAGTGTCTAAAAATAGATGTGTTTCAATAAGTTCTGATTTTTAATAAATTGACAACTCGCAAAGGTAAAATGTTTGAATTGAAAATGCAAATATTTTGCGAAAATGTTTAAAAATTTTGTTGATTTGTGCCATTTTTTTTGTGAGAGGTAAGAGTGCTAACGAAATCCGATAGACGCTCCACACCCATGATAGGTCGTACCAAGCCGCGACCCTACTATGTTGATTGTCAGTTTTTTTGCGAGTAATTTGCTTGTTGCGGTTATTTTGTCGGTAATATGCCGGTGGTATTAAACAAACAAGCACCGCAACTTGTTGAGCTGCAGTGCTTGTTTGTTGTCCAGGAAGGACTCGAACCCTCACAGGCGGAACCAGAATCCGAAGTGCTACCATTACACCACTGGACAATGCTTTTTCGCTTTTGTGGTGCAAAGTTAAAGTGATTTTTTCGGCTGTGCAAATTTTTTGCGTAAATTTTGGCGAAATCTCAGTGAATCGTACCAACTAATTTTCTAAAAATTTTCCAAAAATCGCCGATTGCTTATCGGTAAGTCCAAAAAAATCGAGTTACCGACGCACAATCGAATAAATTTTGTTATTTTTGCACAAAGAAAAACATTGAATATGAGTGATGCTATCATAGGAAGAAAGGCTGAGCAAGAGATTTTGCGTCAGCGGATTGAGTCGAATTCGCCGGAATTAATTGCCATCTACGGCAGGCGCCGTGTCGGGAAGACTTTTCTGGTGCGTCAATTTTTTAAGGATACATTCAGTTTCTATTCCACCGGGATTTACGAAGGAACGAAGAAGGAACAACTCGGCGAATTCACTCGTCAGTTGGAGCGTTATTCCGGTCGCAAATGGAAAACACCAACCGACTGGTTCGGCGCATTTGCTCAGTTGCGTGAATATCTTGAGTTGATAGGCGGCGATAATCCTGTTGTCGTGTTTCTCGACGAGCTACCGTGGATGGATACGCCAAAGAGTCGATTTATAAAAGCCTTGGAATACTTTTGGAATTCGTGGGGCGCAACCAACAATCGGCTGAAACTCATCGTCTGCGGCAGCGCTACAAGTTGGATGCGCGAGAATGTGCTTTCGGATAAAGGCGGATTGTATAACAGAACGACTCGCAGCATCTATCTTGCACCGTTTTCGCTCTACGAAACCGAGCAATATCTGCGGTCGCGAGGAATTAATTGGAATCGTTACCAGATTGCGGAATGCTATATGATTCTCGGTGGCACTCCGCTGTATCTTCAGATGCTTGAATCGGATAAAAGTCTTACGCAGAACGTCGATAATCTTTTCTTTGTGCAAAACGCTCCGCTATATTCGGAATACAACTTCCTCTTTCGTTCGCTTTTCAAGGAAGCCATATTGCATAAGCAGATTATAGAAGCATTGGCGAACAAGGCATCGGGCTTAACTCGTCTTGAAATTATTGCGGCAACCAAAATCGAGGAGGGCGGTGCGTTGACCAAAGCGCTTCGCAACTTGTGCGATTGTGACTTTATTCGTCAGTATACCGCATTCGGCAAGACAGAGCGTGGCACGATTTATCAGTTGACCGACTTATTCACGTTGTTCCACCTTCGCTACGTGAAAGGCTATCGCGGTCAGGATGAGAACCATTGGCAAAATATGATAGACTCGCCGTCGCGGAGGGCGTGGAGCGGCTATTCGTTTGAGCAGTTGTGCCTACACCATATTCGCCAGATTAAGCGGAAATTAGGCATTGCCGGGGTTCAGAGTGATGTCTGTGGTTGGAAAGGAGAAGGGGCGCAAATCGACCTGCTCATCGACCGCCGCGACCAAACGATAAATCTATGCGAAATGAAATTCTCGCAAAGTGAGTTCGAAATCACCAAACAGTATGATGCTCGCTTGCGGGAGCGTGCCGAAATCTTCCGAGCAGCGACCAAGACGCGTAAAGCGCTTCATCAGACATTCGTTACTACCTACGGACTTAAAAAGAATATGTATAGCGGAAATGTGCAGAGCGAAGTGGTGCTCGACGATTTGTTCGTGGAATGATGTTAACCTGCATTATTCATACTTCTCCTACTGCAAGGACTAACTGACAACACCTTAGCGCAATGCTCGCTCTTCCTCTTTAAAGGTAGGATTTACTACATTTTGCATCGTCATCGCTGTGCTCACGCTAATGCGTTGCCATTTAGCCCTTTCGTGACGGAACAGTATGAATATGCAGGTTAAATTGCGCAGAAGAGTGAGACGAGGAAAGGGACGGAAGCGTCGACGATGATTCCGTGGATTATGGCGATGAATGCGTAGCGGCTGCCGACGGTTTGCGTGATGATTGGAAATGTGGTGTCGGCGGTTGTTGCACCGCCGGCGCAGATGGGAGCCAATGGACCGAAGAAGCGTGCGAGCATGGGCGAGGCGAGTAGGGTGATGAGTTCGCGCACGATGTTGGCTATCAGTGCAATAGTGCCGAGTTGTGCGGCGATGGCGATGCCGGCTTCGGGGGTGCGCAGTTGTGTGATGAGCACCGACGAGAGCGAGTAGTAGCCCATTCCGCTGCCGATGGCAAGGCAGTCGGCGAGTGCGCGATGCGGCAGCAGTAGCGATGCCAATGCGCTGAAGACGATTGTGCCGACGATTGTTGCTACGGGCACGATGAGCACTCGCGGCGAAAACGTGCGCAGGATGTTTGGCAGCTCGGGGTCGGAGCCAATGCCTATGCCGACGAGAAACATGAGTGCGTAGAGCACGTATTCCGATGCCATCGTCGATAGCGGTAGCAGAGCCGATGCGTCTTGTAGCAGCGCCGGTAAGAGCATGCCGACGACGAAGCATCCAACGATTGTCAGCGAAGTTTTCATTGTCGACGGAAGAAAATTCGGTAGGCAATGGCGGCGCACACGACGCTGCCGAGTGTGGCGGCACCGCCGATGAGCAACGCTTCGCCGCCGAGGCGTGTCAGCGCGCCCGTGATGTCGGGATTTGCGCCGGCGGCAAAGCCGATGATTAGCAGCAGTGCGCAGATGGCAACGAGTGTGGCGCGCGAGCATGCGTTGCGGATGTTGCGACGGCGCACGAGGTAGCCCGTGGCGATGCCCAGGAGCAGAATTGCGATAAACTTGAGCATGCCGGTTATTGGATGTCGGAGTCGTTGATGTCGAAGTCGTTGAGCCAAAGGTGAGCAACGGCGTCGGAGGGCATGCGCCAGTCGCCGCGAGGCGATAGGCTGAGTCCTACTTTCGGGCCGTCGGGCAGGCAAGACCGCTTAAACTGCTGGTTGAAGAATCGACGGATGAACGTTGAGAGCCATTGGTAAATAATGTGTGAGGGGTAAGTGTCGGCGAACGCCACTTTGGCGAGTGC
>JAQXVL010000182.1 GCA_029224905.1 Bacteroidales bacterium | reverse complement strand
GTCACTTTCAAGCAGCCCGTACCGAATTCGATGTCGACGTAGCGGTCTTCGATAACCGGCACTTCGCGACCTACCAAAGGTACAACGACGCGTTTGCCCTTGAGCCATTGGTTTTTCGGGTCTTTCGGGTTGATACACATTGCCGTGTCGCCCATAATCGTTTCCGGACGCGTTGTGGCAACTACGGCGTAGCGGCGTCCCTGCTCGTCGCGGTGTACGATTTCGCCTTCAGCGCCGGTTTCGCCCGTAAGGTCGTCGTTGGCAACGTAGTAGCGCAAATAGTAGAGCTTCGATTTTTCTTCTTGGTAGTATACCTCGTCGTCGCTGAGCGCAGTCTTGTTCTTCGGGTCCCAATGCACCATACGCAGACCTCTGTAGATGAGGCCTTTGTCGTATAGGTCGCAGAACACTTTCGTAACGCTTTCGCTACGCTTTTCGTCCATCGTGAACGCCGTACGACTCCAGTCGCACGATGCGCCGAGTTTCTTGAGTTGCTCGAGAATGATGCCGCCGTGCTTGTGAGTCCACTCCCAAGCGTGTTCCAAAAATTGCTCGCGAGTCAGGTCGCTCTTCTTGATGCCTTCGTCGGCGAGTTTCTTAACGACCTTAGTTTCGGTAGCGATGCTGGCATGGTCGGTGCCGGGAACCCACAATGCATTCTTGCCTTCCATGCGTGCGCGACGTATCAAGATGTCTTGAATCGTGTTGTTGAGCATGTGACCCATATGCAACACGCCGGTTACGTTGGGCGGCGGAATGACAATTGTGTAAGGCTCTCTTTCGTCGGGGGTCGACTTGAACAAGTCGTGGCGTAACCAATATTCATACCATTTGCCCTCTACTTCGTCGGGGCTGTATGTCGAAGTTATTTCGCTCATAATGTATTTTGTTATAATTATTTCTCTTTGCTATGCCGCTGGCGGCAAAATCGACTGCAAAGGTACTAACAATTAGCGACAAATCGTTCGCCTTAGGTTGAAAAAATGAACCGCGCCGAGCAAAAAAACTCACAAAAAACTCTTACAATGCGAATTTGAAGGATATGCCTTGGACGGTCAGGATGTAGATGCCTTTGTCGAGGGTGAATGTTTTTTCGGCGGTTTTGCGGACGATGTTGCCCGACAAGTCGCAGACCGTCGCTACTGATTCGGGCGCTGCACCCATTATGCGAACCGTGCCGTTCGACGCGCTGACCCTGATGCTGTCTGCCGCGGTTTGGTCGACGCTGCCTTGGTCGCTGACGTAAACTACTGAAATTACGGCATCTGCAGTGAGTTTCGGCGTCGTGTAGCGGTGGTCGGCATCGAGAATGTCGAGGATATCTTCGCCGTTGAAAGTTACTGAACTGAGTCGGTATCCGTCGACGTTGTCGGGGAATACTTTCACCGTGGTTGTCTTGTTGTACGGCACTTCGACAGCCACTTCGCCTCTGTCGGGGAACAGAATGGATAGGCTAACCGGCTCTTCAACAGCGCCTCCCGCTAAAAATTGCGTGTCGTAGAAATTCCGCCAAATTTCGTGGTTAAGATACTCGTCTTCGCTGCTTTCGTAGACGAACAGCGGTGCATCGTATGCACTTTGGGAGAACGTAGTTTTGGAGATAGTCGGTGGCACAGCAGCGCGGCAGGTCACTTTCGTGGGATTGCAGCCATAAAAAGCCATGTCGCCAATCGTCTTTACCGACGGCGGTAGGGCTATCGAAGAGATGTCACTATAGCCATAGCATAAAAAATCGGGAATGGTTTCTACCGAATTTCCGAAACTGAAGTTTGTTGGGGTTATACCCGCCGGGAATGGCAGAACGCCGGTGTAGTTGATTGGCTTCCAGGTAACTGACTTAATGCCTGTACAGCCGGCAAGAGCATTTGTGCCGAACGATTCAACTTGTTCTCCGATGGTGATATTTTTGAGAGAAGTATTGTCTTTAAAGAAGTCGTTGGGCACAGCCGTAACGTCGTCGCCTATAATGACTGACGAAATAGGGCATCCGGCAAATGCTGCATTCGGGAAATCGGGATAGGAAGTGGTATTCCAATTCAGGAGTTTGAGGTTGTTGCAATCCTGAAATACTCCTGTTCCAATCGAATTGACGGATTTTCCGATAGTTACTGTGTTAAGTCCGCTGCAAGCATAGAATGCATAATCGTCAATCTCGGTGACCGAGTCGGGGATGACAATTGAAGTTAGTGACTCACAATTTATAAATGCTTGTAAGCCAATTTTTTTGACAGAATCAGGGATAACTATATCTGTAAGTGCTCTGCATATATGGAATGCGTTATACATGATTTCAGTGACTGAGTTTCCCATAGTTACAGATTTTAGTTTGAAACACCCACTGAATGTCCCTACGTTAATCACAGTGACAGAGTTCGGGATAGTTATCGATGGTAGGTCACGGCAATCGTTAAATGCAAAATCCCCAATCATAGTAACTGATTCGGGAATTGTTACTGATATCAAATCATTGCAATCAAAAAATGCATGTTCGCAAATCTTTGTTACTGAGTTCGAGATAATTACCGATATTATAGAGCTACGTTGGAAAGCTCGTTCTCCGATTTCGGTGACGGTGTAGGTTTTGCTGTTGTAGGTTACTTTGGAGGGGATATCTATGTCGCCGACATAAGAATCGTTATCAAACCCTTTGTAGGTTACACTGACGGTTTCGCTGTTGCTGTTGATGTTGTAGTATATGCCGTCGGCTTCGAAATCGTAAGCGTACGACAAGATTGGCATCAAAACCAGTGCCAACAGTGAGCAGATTTGTTTTTTGAGTGTCATAGAGGTTGGGGTAAGAGGTAAGAGGTAAGAGGAGCGCTTGGCTATTGTCTGAGTAGGCTCGCCGGAGCAAGCCTACTTTTACCTTTATCGGTCTTATTCCATCGGAACTTCTGTCGTGATTGAGTAAGTTCCGCTGATATAATGATAGCCTAAAGTTACTTCTATCGGGAAATGTTTTGCGACAAAAGAGTCGAGTCGGTCCGCTTTGTAGCCTTTCAAGTCGAAAACCGTGTGAGTGTCGTAGACATTTGTTATCACGTCTTCGTTAGAGTAGTAGAGTTGGGCGAAGTAGGTGATGGCGAGACGAAGGTCGACAGATTCGCTGTCGAACACCGCGTCGGGATTAACTTCGCCGGTGATTACCATCTTGTAGTTGCCCGGAATAACCGTCAATCGGTTCATGCCGTATTCCATATTTGTTGCGGTAATCGGCATCACGATATCTTCGTTGTCGGTGTAGGTTACGGTCATCGTCATGTTGAGAGCATTGATTGTCGATTCGCTTGTCGATGTGGCGAATACGGCATCAGCGAAGCCGAACTCTTGAACGTCGATTGGAGTGTTGTCGTCATCGTCGCTGCACGAGGTAAATCCCATAGCCGTCGCTGCTAAAAACAGCGCCAAAAGTGTTGATTTGAATTTCATAAGTTCTAATATTTAATTGATTAAATCTGATGTTTGCAAAAATAGCAAATAAAATTGGAAAATAAGTGTTTTTAAAGATTTATAAATTTAACCTGCATTATTCACACTATTTCGTGACGGAACAGTATGTATAATGCAGGCTAAACAGTCGCCGGATTATTACAGAAGCAGCTTTGTTACAGGTAGTAGAAATTGTTGTAGTTGAACGTCGTTAAGGGCGAATGAACGTCATCCATTGCCTGCATTCGTTTCGGTATATCGCTCATGGGGATTCTTTCGTCGAGCAATGTTCTCAGTCGGCGAGCCAACTTTATATTCTCGCGGTCTAATTCCTCTTGGGTGGTTTCTACTTGATATAGCTCCGCCTCGCTCATCTCCGAAATTATCATCCCGCTAAACAGTCCGTGTAAGCCTTCGGCTCGGGCAAACATGTCGGCATTGCACCACACGGCGACAATGTTTCCGCCATGTCGGCGCAGGTGGAATGCGTGCGAATGACCGACGATTATTTTGTCGAACTCATCGCGGCTGTCGTCGGCGCGAAAGAACAGTCCTTTGTCGCAGCCGTGGCCAAGCAGCATGATGCGCTCCGTCGTCGAGACGTGATGCAACAGATGCGCAATCTCTTTGGTTGAGCGGCAGTCGTCGACGATTTGCGCTTCCTGCCCGTCGTATAGGGCAGAAAGCATCGCCGTGGTCTTGTCTTTGGGATGTATCACTAACATGACATCTTCTTTTTACTTTACTTTAGTTCTTATCAGCGGCACAAGTACGTCCTCTATCACCTTGTCATCCAAGCGGTGCTCGCCACTGAAATGGATTACTTGATTATAGTATTGCAGGAACAAAGATTCTCCATTCACCTGTCGGTCGTTGTCGGCAAACATTCCCCATACCTGCTTGCGGTCTTCCTCGGTAATCCAGTCAAACTGATGCTCCTCCATCTCCGTATGGTGGAGGATGATTTCCGGGGTAATCTCAAAATGAGTGGTGCCATCCTTTAACGAGTGTTATGCCACGAGTCTGCATCAGCGCGGTGCGAAATCGCTCGCTTTGCTCGAACATTGCCTGATAGGCACGGCGAATGAGTCGCTGATACTCTTCACCTTGGCGGTCTATTGCCTGCCCCTTCCACCATACAATCTGGTCAGTCTGCCACAATGTGACGCTCATCTTCCGAGCATTGCCGCTCTTCATGCTGCATATCTGCCGCTGCTTGTCGAGTTCCTTCCTCTTCAGAGATTGCAGGAAACCCTCCATACTGCCGCATACCATTCCGTCGAAACGGAAACCGTTGCTGCACATGTTGCTGAGCACATTGGAGGGGTACAA
>JAQXVL010000181.1 GCA_029224905.1 Bacteroidales bacterium | reverse complement strand
GCAAGTTTTGCAGTGAGTTTGCCTTTCTTTGCTGTGAATTCGTTGCCGTAGACAACGTCTTTGTATTTTTTATTGGCAAGCGATGTCTCAACGTTGATTTCTTGAGTTTCGGTAGAAAGGTTTACGACAGCAACACCTTTGTCGCCACGAGCAATAACCACAACTTTACCATCGTTCAAAATGCTGACCTTTTCGAACTCGCCGTTCATAGCTTTGCGGAATTTGTTGACAGCGACCACTTCCGGGTGCTTGAATTCGTCGTTACCTTTTGCACCCATAAGGTTGTTACCCCAAATGTTTTCGGGTGTTCTGCCGTCGGGACGAGAGTAGAACAAAGGAATTCCGTTTTGGCGAGCGGTGATAATCACCCAGCCGAGGCGAACTTGCGTGTCGGTAAGGCTTGCCGACTCGTTTGCGTTGCAATAAGTGTCGTGCGACTCAACCCAAGTGGTGAGTTTTGCCGGGCAAACGGTGTGTTGCCAATTTGTGACTTGGTCGAGGTTGGCAGTGCGAGTTTCGAGGATGTGACGAATAGCGCCGCCGTAGTTGCTTGCGCACATGCCGAAATATTCTCCGTATTCTTTCTCCTTGACGTTGCGATCTTGCAGCACTTCGCCATAGATGAAGAGGCTGTCTTTGTTTGCCAAAGTAAGACCTTTAACCGGTTTTCTGCCCATCGCAACATCCCAGAAGTCGTTTTGCTTCGCTTTTGCATCGAGTGGGTCGGAGGGCAAGCCGATGTGTTTTGCCGTGTCGTAGCGGAAACCGCTTGCACCGCATGCAATGAGGTCGTTGACGTAGAGCATGAAATAGTGTTGGAAATCGGGATTTTCAGTATTAACGTCGGGCAGGCCGCCAACGCCGCCGGTTGTGCAATCCCAACGGTCGTTGTAGTCTTTAATGGGATTCAATCCGTTAGCGTGGTAAAGGTTTTCGCGACCGCCGACAGCCTTGATGAAATCTTCAGCAACAGCAGTTGTGTCGAAGCCGGTGTGGTTCGGCAAAACGTCGACGAGTACTTTTACGCCATATTTCTTAGCTTCGGCGCACATAGCGATAAATTCGTCACGAGTACCAAGTTGATAGTTGCCGATTTTCCAATCGCAAGGTTGGTAGTGGTAATACCACTTACCGTGGCCGAAGATTTGCATACCGCCGTCTTCGCCAACGAAGCAAGTATTGGCGGGAGAGGTCTGTACATAGGTGTAACCCGCAGCGGCGATGTCCTTCATATTTTCTTTGATGGTATTAAACGACCAGCACCAAGCATGGAGGATGGTTGCATCGTTGGTAACACGCGGCGTGCAGCACTTTGTTTGTGCTTTCACTGTGAATGCAAATAGCAATGCTACTGCAGCAACAATTGAATAAAATAAGATTCTCATAAACTATTGTAATTTTCTTAATTAAGGTTCTTTCTGCAAATGTAATTATTTTCAAAAACAAAAGCAAACAAGCAATAGCTGGGAGTTTTTGCAAAAATGATTTGTCTTGTTGGTTTTGGGTTGCAAAATGACATTAATTTGCTAAAATTCTAACAAAATGCACGGTTTTTGAAAATTTTCGTAGAAAAATTTGCATTCTTCATAAGTTGTATTTATCTTTGCAGTGCGAAAGCAATTAAAGGAATGAATATGAAAGAAATGAGGTTCACAAAGATGCATGGTGCCGGTAACGATTACATATATATAAATTGTATGGATTCGTGTCCCGAAGATTTGGGAAAGTTATCGGAACGACTGAGTGACCGTCATAAAGGAATTGGTTCGGACGGGCTTGTCGCCATTTTGCCATCAGCTGTTGCGGATTTTCGGATGCGAATGTTTAATGCAGACGGTTCGGAAGGTCGGATGTGCGGCAATGCGTCGCGATGTATTGCAAAATATGTCTACGAAAAAGGACTGACAAATAAGGAGGAAATAACTCTGGAAACCCTGTCGGGGATAAAAGTGCTTCGCTTGAAAGTGGTCGCCGGAGAAGTGGTGTCGGTCACAGTCGACATGGGAGAGCCCGGTCTGGAGCCATCCATGATTCCCGTAAAGAGCGATAGCATAAAGGGTATAACGGTAACCGCTTGCGGCGCCGAATACAGCCTGACAGCCGTTTCGATGGGCAATCCGCATGGTGTAATCTTTTGCGACGACCCGGCTACGATGGACATCCATACAATAGGTAGAGAGATTGAAGTGAATCCTATATTTCCCGAGCGTGCCAACATCGAGTTTGTGAGCGTTCTCGGCAGCGAAGAACTGAAAATGCGAGTATGGGAACGCGGAAGCGGCGAAACTATGGCATGCGGCACCGGAGCTTGTGCAACACTCGTGGCTGCCGTGCTCAACGGCAAATGTTCTCGCAAAGCGGTAATTCATCTTCTTGGCGGCGATTTGAACATCGAATGGGCGGAAGACAATCACGTCTACATGACCGGTCCTGCCGAGATTGCTTTTGAAGGAGTAGTTAAAATTTGAATTAACAGAGTATAAACATATAGTGTCAAAATTATGTCAACATTAAGATTTAAAGTTGTAGAAGAAGCATACGGCAGAAAGGCCGTAGCAGTTGACATTCCCAAAGAGCGTCCGTCGGACTATTTCGGAATGTATGTGTTCAATAGAACGCAAATGTATCGCTATCTCGACCACAAGACATACGATGCCTTGGTAGATGCTATCGACAACAAGAAGTCGTTGAGCCGCGAACTGGCAAATAGCGTGGCAAAAGGCATGAAAGTATGGGCGATGGATAACGGTGCACGCCACTATTCACACTGGTTCCACCCGTTGACCGATGGTACGGCTGAGAAGCACGACGGATTTATTGAACACGACGGAAAAGGCGGTGTTATCGAAGAATTTGACGGCAAACTTTTGGTACAACAAGAACCGGACGCATCGAGCTTCCCTAATGGTGGTATTCGTAACACGTTTGAGGCTCGAGGCTATTCGGCATGGGACATTTCTTCTCCGGCATTTATCATCGACCACACATTGTGTATTCCGACAATTTTCATTGCCTACACAGGTGAGTCGCTCGACTATAAAACTCCGTTGCTGCGTGCACTTAATGCTGTAGATAAGGCAGGTACGGCAGTTGCACAGTTCTTCGACGAAAACGTAAAGCACGTCATTTCTTATCTCGGTTGGGAGCAAGAATACTTCTTGGTCGACAAAGCATTGTATGCGGCTCGTCCCGACTTGGTGATGACAGGACGTACGCTGATGGGTCACGAAAGTGCCAAGAACCAGCAGTTGGAAGACCACTATTTCGGCTCAATTCCGTCGCGCGTAGAGGCATTTATGCTCGATTTGGAAATTGAATGTCACAAACTTGGCATTCCGGCAAAGACTCGCCACAACGAGGTAGCACCCAACCAGTTTGAGCTTGCACCGATTTTCGAAGAAACCAACCTTGCAAACGACCACAACCTTCTGTTGATGTCGCTTATTGCAGAGGTGGCAAACAAACATAACTTCCAAGTGTTGCTCCACGAAAAACCGTTTGCCGGCGTCAACGGTTCGGGTAAACACAACAACTGGAGCCTCGGAACCGATACGGGTGCAATGTTGTTCTCGCCGGGTAAAACACCGAAAGACAACCTTCAGTTTATGACATTCCTTGCAAACGTCATGGCTGCAGTCAACAAACATAACGGATTGCTTAAAGCGTCCATTTCGTCGGCAACCAACGAACATCGTTTGGGCGCTAACGAGGCACCGCCCGCAATTATCTCTATGTTCTTGGGACGTCAGGTGACGGAAGCAATTGACAAACTCGTCAGCACCGACGACGATACAATCAACTTTGCAAGCAAGGAAGGTCTGAAACTTAAGAACGTAACACAGATTCCCGAACTTCTTGTCGACACCACCGACCGCAACCGTACATCGCCGTTCGCCTTCACCGGTAACCGCTTTGAGTTTCGCGCCATCGGTTCGTCAGCCAACTGTGCTTCCGCAATGATTGCTCTTAATGCCGTAGTAGCCGACCAGTTGTTTACATTCAAGGCAAACGTCGATGCAAAAATTGCAGCCGGCGAAATCAAAGAGAAAGCAATCATCGAAGAAATTCGCAAACTCTTTATCGAAAATCAGCAAATCCATTTTGACGGTAATGGTTATAGCGACGAATGGAAAGAAGAAGCAGCACGCCGCGGTCTTGACTGTGAGGCGTCCGTTCCGAAGATTTTCGACGCCTACACAACTCCCGAAAGCATCGACTTGTTCAAACGCATGGGCGTGTTTACCGAAGTTGAGTTGAAAGCACGTAATGAAGTTAAATGGGAAATCTACGCAAAGAAATTGCAAATCGAATCGCGCGTACTCGGCGACTTGGCGATGAACCATGTGATTCCCGTAGCAACTCGCTATCAATCGCTTTTGCTCGACAACGTGATGAAAATCAAAGAAATCTTCGGAAGTGATGATGCTGAAATGGCAGAACAAGAAAAAGAAACGATTCGTCGCATAGCAACGCACATGGTAGCCATTAAGGACGGCGTAATCAAGATGGTTAACGACCGCAAGAAAGCGAATGTGCTTGAGTGCGAACGCGAGAAAGCAATTGCTTATCACGATTTGATAAAGCCGGATATGGACGAGATTCGTTATCATATCGACAAACTGGAACTTATGGTCGACAACGAAATGTGGCCGTTGCCCAAATATCGCGAACTGCTTTTCATCAGATAGCAAAATTTGTCAGATGGAACAAATAAAGCATGAATGTGGAGTAGCCCTGATTCGGTTGTTAAAACCGACGGGCTACTACTATAATAAATACGGAACACATTCTTATGGGCTGAACAAGCTCTACTTGATGATGGAGAAACAGCACAATCGAGGGCAGGAAGCTGCCGGCATCGGTTGTGTAAAGCTTGGCGTTTCGCCCGGCAAAGAGTATATCAACCGTGAGCGAGCTCTTGGCAACAACGCCATTCAAGAAATTTTCGACAAAGTCAATCACGAAATAGATTCGGCTCAAACGTCAGGAATCGACATCGTAGATACCCCATATATAGGCGAACTATATATGGGGCATTTGCGTTATAGCACAACCGGACGGTCGGGGATGTCGTATGTTCACCCGTTTTTGCGACGAAACAATTGGCGGTCGCGCAATTTGCTCCTTTGCGGGAATTTCAACATGACAAATGTTGACCAAATCTTCAACAAGGTAGTTGAGCAGGGACAGCACCCCAGAATCTATTCCGACACGTTTATGATACTTGAACAACTTGGTCATGCTTTGGATTGCGAACACGACAGGTTGTTCAATTTGTATAAGGACGGAAACCTTCCAGGCAACGAATTGGCAAAGAAGATTGAAGACAATTTGTCGATTCCGAACATACTGGCAGACAATGCCTCGCTGTGGGATGGTGGATTTGTGATTTGTGGAATCGTAGGCTCCGGTGATATGTTTGCCATACGAGACAAAAACGGTATTCGCCCTGCATTCTATTACCAAGACGATGAAATTGTGGTCGTTGCCTCGGAACGCCCTGTAATTCAAACGGTGATGAATGTTACGGTCGACCAAGTCAAGGAATTAAAACCGGGAACAGCTATCGTTGTTACGAAAAACGGCGAAGTTAAATTTGACGACATCCTTGGAGAAGGTGTCAATCAAAGATGCTCGTTCGAACGAATCTACTTTTCGCGTGGCAGCGACTGCGACATCTACCAAGAGCGAAAACGTCTTGGTGCCAATGTGGCTGCCGACGTGATGCACGCAGTGGACAATGATTTGGACAATACAGTATTATCGTTTATCCCGAATACGGCAGAAGTTGCATTCTACGGACTTCTTGACGGACTGGAAAATTTCCTGACTCGTGCTAAAGTCAATGCTATCAAAGAATTGAATCCCAAAGCAGCCGACTATGACGCACAACTTCTGAAAATCGTGTCGAAACGCGTCAATTGCGAGAAAATAGCAATCAAAGACATTAAACTGCGAACATTTATTGCCGACGGGTCGGCACGCAACGATTTGGCTGCCCACGTCTATGATGTGACATATGGAGTTGTCAAGCCGACCGACAACCTTGTTGTTATCGACGACAGCATTGTGCGAGGAAC
The DNA here is from genome assembly GCA_029224905.1 of Bacteroidales bacterium. Lineage (GTDB taxonomy): Bacteria > Bacteroidota > Bacteroidia > Bacteroidales > Muribaculaceae > Limisoma. The sequence continues at coordinate 828 of JAQXVL010000181.1, read as the reverse complement.
AACACTCAAGCAGTCAATCATACGAATGCTGGACAGGCTGAACCCTAAAAAGATAGTCATTGTGTCGTCGTCACCACAGGTACGTTATCCCGACTGCTATGGCATCGATATGTCGCGAATGAGCGAGTTCATCGCGTTTCGTGCAGCAATCTCGTTGCTGAAAGAGCGTGGTATGCAATCGACCATTGACAACGTCTACCACGACTGTCTGTGCCAGTTGAAGAAGCCGATTGACGAAATGACGAATGCCGTGAAAGGCATATATGCGCCTTTTACGGACCGAGATATTTCCGACCATATGGCGGTTATGCTCAAACCTGAAGATACTCGTGCCGAGATTGAGATAGTTTTTCAAAGTTTGGAAGGGATGCATCAGGCTATACCGAGGTGCCCCGGCGATTGGTATTTTTCGGGTAATTACCCGACTCCGGGAGGTAATCGACTTGTCAATCAGGCTTTTGTGAACTATTACGAAGGAAATATTGATAGGCGATAAGCAAGCAAATCGGCAATTTTAATAATTTTAAAAATGTCTATAAAATTTGCCGATTTGTCGATGTATCCATGCCTTGCGTGTTATAAATATACATAATGAGTTATTATTTGTAATTATTTGGTGTCAAAAAGTTTTGAAGTGCAAATCAAAATCCCTATTGTAAGTGGTAGTTTGGTCGATGCATCGACAACGGTTGAAGGTCTAACATCAATCAACAACTTGTCGGCAGGTATTTACTTGCTCAAAGTCGATACGAAGACGTTCAAACTAATTGTTCGATAACCCAATCTACAATCTTATCTACGATAGGGGATGCGCTCGAAGGAACGCAT
>JAQXVL010000180.1 GCA_029224905.1 Bacteroidales bacterium | reverse complement strand
CTTCTATTTTGCGTCTTCTCTTTATTACATCCTTTTCGCACTTACTTGCATAACATAGAGAAGGATGAAACTGAAACAACTCATATTGCCGATTTTGCTACTTGCCGCTACGACAGCGTGCGAGCGCGACGATGTGCTCGTTGAGTCGGAGGCTTCGCACGTGACGGTGCCAACCTTTACCGACGTCGACGGCTTCTACCTACTCAATGAGGGTAATATGGGCGAAAACAAGGCGTCGCTCGACTGGTTTGACGCCGCCGAAGGAACATACTATCGCAACATCTATGCCGAGCGCAACCCCAACGTTGTCAAAGACTTAGGCGACGTTGGCAATGACCTTCTCATCTATCGCGACCGTCTTTATGCCGTTATCAATTGCTCCCATAAGGTGGAAGTGATGCGCGCCGACGACGCGGTGCGCATTGCTAAAATCGACATCCCCAATTGCCGCTATGCGGTGGCTGCTAACGGCTTCGTCTATGTGAGCAGTTATGTCGGACCCGTGCAGATTGACCCTCACGCGCCGCGCGGTGCCGTCTTTAAGGTCGACGCCGAATCGCTCGACGTGGTCGGTTCGGTGGAGGTCGGCTATCAGCCGGAACAGATGACCATCATCGGAAATCGCCTCTACGTTGCCAATTCCGGTGGCTATCGCGTGCCCGATTATGACAACACCGTGTCGGTCATCGACCTCGACACGTTCGAGCCGCTCGACGTTATCGTTTTCGACAATGCATCCAACTTTCACTGCCTCACCAACGACCGACAGGGGCGGCTCTGGCTGTCGTCGCGCGGCGACTACTACGGCGAGCATTCCGACCTCTACGTCGTTGACCCGATTGGCAAGAAAGTCGTGAAAGAGTTCAATCTTCCCGTGGCGGATATGTGGGTCGACGATGACAAACTCTACGCGCTGAGTTCCGAATTCAGCTTCGTCGAGGGCGAAGGCTCGACCGACTTTGCGGTAATCGATATGAACACGATGGAAATCCTTGACCGCAACTTCATCCACGACGGCACCGACGCCAAGATGAAGCGCCCGTACACCGTTGCCGTCGACCCGATTTCGAAAGATATCTACGTCGGCGATGCCAAGCTCTACGTTGTTTCGGGCACACTCTACTGCTTCGGCGCCGACGGTGTGCTGAAATGGAAAAATTCTACCGGGCAGATTCCCGGCGCTATCGCTTTTAAAGGAAAGAAAATTAATGACTATGAATAAGATACTTTATATTGCACTTTTTACCGCGTTCGGGGCGTCAGCCGTGAGTCCCGTACACAACCGCGTTGTCGACTATTCGCCGGCGCCGGGGCAGTTTATCAACCTCTTGCCGGAATGGGAAGAAGGCGACGACGCCAAGGCGATGGCCGCCAAGGCATTGCAGGCGATGACCGTCGACGAGAGCATCATCTCGCTCGGAGGCTGGGGCGGCTCGGTGACCGTCGGCTTCGAGCGCACCATCGTCAACGTCCCGGGTAAGCGCGACATCTACATCGAGGGCAACTCGTTCTCTAACGGCACGGCGAATGCCGGAAGTGCCGAGCCGGGTGTAGTTTGGGTGGCATACGACATCAACGGCAACGGCGAGCCCGACGACAACGAGTGGTTCGAGATTGCCGGAAGCGAGTACGGCAATTCGCAGCGCAACTATCGCGTGACCTACACACGTCCGGCGTCGACGTCGGAGGCTATCGGCTGGACCGACAACTACGGCGGTAGCGGCGCTATTGAGCGACTTACCTTCCACAAACAAGACTATTGGCCGCAGTGGGTCGACGCGTCGACGCTGACTTTCGACGGCATTCGGTTGCCCGACAATTCCGCGAATCAAGGCACAGAGTCGGAGCCTTACTACGTGCTCACGGCGTTCGACTACGGCTATGCCGACAATCAGCCGAACCTCGACGGCAGCGGCAACTATAACGAAGGCGCAAAAATCGACATCGATTGGGCTATTGACCGCGACGGCAATGCGGTTCGCCTGCCGGGCGTCGACTTTGTGCGCATCTATACCGGCATCAACCAATTCAACGGCTGGATTGGCGAATGTAGCACGGAGGTGGGTCGCATTATGAACGCACACACGGTGCGCCAAGGCAATACGGAGGTGGTCGACGAGTCGATTACGGTCGACTCGAAACTGCTTGCCGACTTCCTCGATAAATACGGCGAAAACGGTGGCGCTGAGGCGCTTACGACCGACGACGTGCGCATCTACCTGACCCCGTCGGGCGTGCTTCGCTTTACCCTCGTGTCGCCCGCAGTGCTTAACGTCTACGACTCGCTCGGCGCTCGACGCCTGTCGCAACGCTTAGGCGCGGGTGCTCAACAGGTCGACCTTTCGTCGCTGCCGGGTGGCGTATATGTCGCGGCAATTGGCAAACAAACGCAAAAAATTATGGTAAATAAAAGATAAACAATAGACAAACAGTAAAGCCGGGTTGGGAGCAATCCCACGAAGAGGGAATCGGGTGAAAGTCCCGAACAGTCCCGCTGCTGTAACTCCAAACGAATAGCATCTGCCTACGAAACGCCACTGGTTCGCTACCGGGAAGGCAAGACAGATGTGGAGAAGTCAGAAGACCTGCCTGGTTTATATGCTCATAACGCTTACGGTGAATAGGCAGAGCAGTGTGGCAGCTCCCTCTATAGGCGTGTTTCTTCATTCGTAAGCGATATATGTAATTAGGTATTAACCAATTTTATATAACTTACTGATATGAAGAAAATTACACTTTCAACAATCGCACTTGCGGCACTTTTCGCCGCTAATGCCGAGACGCAATCGGCAACTTATCAAGATGGATTCTTCGTGGTCAACGAAGGTCGTTACGGCACAGACCCGGGCTCAATCAACTGGTTTGGCGCCGACGGCTCGATGCAGTACAACGTCGAAACATTGGCAAACGGCACAAATCCGCTCGGCACCACCTCGCAGTACGGCACAATCTACGGCAACCGCTTCTACGCCGTTTCGAAACAAGGTACGCGCCTTGTGACTTTCGACGCGGCAACGATGTCGAAGCTCTCCTCGGTGGCTGAAATCGGCGGCGACGGCCGTGCTTTCGTGGGCATTTCGACCGAAAAAGCTTATCTCGGAACGACTGACGGTATCCGCGTGGTCGACCTCGCGGCAGGCACTGTCGGCAACAAAATTGAAGGCACTTCGGACGAAGTGGGCACAATGGAACGCGTCGGCAACTACGTGTTTGCAACCTCGCGCAACGACATTATTTACGTTGTCGACCCGGCTACCGATGCGTTGGTAACCACCATCGAGGCTTCGGGTGTCAGCGGTCTCACCGTGGCTCGCGACGGCTATGTTTGGGCAAACTGCGGCTCGACTGTTATGCGCATCAATCCAGTTGATTTGCAGACGGTTAGCTCTTCGGTGACAAATTCTATGCCGACGCAATGGGGCGCTTGGAAGCCCGATTTGTTTGTTGCTTCGCCGACAGAAGATGCCATCTTCTACGCTTGGGGCGGCGCTTGGTCGCAAAACAAACTCGGCAAACTTACGCTCAATGCCGACGGAACGGTTGCCGACGACGCGGAGTTCGTGTTTACCATGCCTGCGGGTATCACCGAATCGAACACGCAAGAATTCTACGGCACGCTCGGCATCGACCCGCACACCGGCTATCTCGTTGCAATGACCGTACAATCGGGCTGGGGCAGCAACTATACCTACAACTGGGTACACCTTATTAATACGGAAACCGGCGCAATCGAGCAATCTTATTTCCCGACAAACGCCAACGGCGAGGGCAACTATTGGTTCCCGTCGATGTCGGTATTCCCCGACAATGCAGAGCCGGAAATTACGCTTTCCGACATTAATCTCGCTAACAATATGCTCACAATCACCAAGCCGGAATTTATCAGCGACGACAATCTTCCGGTGAAGGCTGTCGTAACGGCTACGACCGAAAGC
>JAQXVL010000179.1 GCA_029224905.1 Bacteroidales bacterium | reverse complement strand
GTTTATCGCCTGCCAGATGTCGATGGACGTGATGGGCGTCAAGCGCGAGGAACTGCTCGACAACGTCACCGTGGGAGGTGTGGCAAGCTATATGGAACGAGCCGAACAGGCCAATGTGAACCTTTTCATCTGAAACATCTACGAAACAACTCCTGCCCCTCATCTGCCTCCTTCTTGCCACTTGCATGGAAAGCGTTGAGGGGCTCATACTCTGTGCGTTTGTTGCAATTGTTCCTAGCATGAGGAATAGGGCTGCGAGTAATGTCTTCAGAGTCTTAATAGTTTTAGATTAATAATCGGATGTGCTGTCTGTATGTGTGGGCGGCGTGTGTCTGCTGGTGTTGGCACTGCAGGATTTGGCCGTGTTGGTTTTTGCGTGTGTCATTTTTGTCTTGTGACGCAAAGTTAAGACAAAAAATCCCCCCGCCAATGGCTTATTCCTATTGGCGGGGGAATTTTCCCTATGATTGACATTCCGCCCAGTTTGCGCGGTCTTTGTATGAATCACCCGCATCAGCCGATTTTCGGCTGATTGTCAAGCGATAATATGTTGCTTGACGCGTCGCTTTGAGTGCTTGAGCGTTAATGTATGTGAATGTTTTTGAACCCAATTCAGGGCTTTCAGCGATAGATGGAAAACCGATTTACGACTTTCGCCGTTCCGGCAAAAGATTACGAATTTATCCCTAAGGCTTTTAGCCTTGCCTTTGCATAAAAGTTCTCTTGTAAGGCAGCTTGACGATACCATTTTATTGCTTCAGATTGATTTTCAGCAACGCCATAACCGTGCTCATAACACACGCCAAGATTTCGCTGTGCATAAGAATTGCCTTGTACGGCGGCTTGACGATACCACTTCACTGCTTCAACTAAGTCTTTCGCAACACCATATCCATTTTGATAACAAACACCAAGGCTATTTTTAGCCTCAGGGTTTCCTTGCTCAGCTGCTTTACGATACCATTTAACAGCTTCGGCTAAGTCTTTTAAAACACCTTGTCCACTCTCATAACACATACCAAGGTTAACTTGAGCGACATTGTAGCCTTGTTCAGCTGCTTTACGATACCATTTAACAGCCTCGGCTAAGTCTTTTACAACACCATATCCATTTTGATAACAAACGCCAAGGCTATTTTTAGCCTCAGGGTTCCCCTGCTCAGCAGCTTTACGATACCAATTGACAGCTTCGGTGTAATTTTTGTCTACTCCGGCACCATCTTTGAAACAATAACCAAGGTAGCATTGTGCATTAGCATTGCCTCGTTCTGCCGCTTTGCGAAACCATTCAACAGCTTTTACGTAATCTTTTTGTTTTCCATTCTCACCAAAGTAGTAATCTTCACCGAGTTTTACCATCTCGGAAGGCGTAAGAGATTCGGCTTGGTTTCTTTGTTTGGTAACGCTCTGTGTCGAGCTACCTAACCATTTTTGCAGGTCGGTGCAGAGGTGGTCGAGGGCTTCGGTAGAGGTTGCGTCGACTTGTTGCTTGTTGGCATAGTCGAAAAGGAAGAGGTCGGAGAGTGTGCTACCGTCGATGTTAATAAATACGATACGTTTTTTCTTTAATTCGGCAAACGACAATTCACGCACAGTCCAATCGTGTTCGAAATCTACAATCGTGGAGTGGGCTTTCGAATACATAAACAGGAAAATCTCGCACGTGTTAATGGCGTTGATAATCACGCTTTTAAATATGGCGTCGCTCTCGATGCCGTCGAGGTCAATCCAGCAATCTTCGCCGATAGCGGATTGTATTTTGTCCTTTATCTTGAAAACTTTCGCTTTGTCGACTCGCTTATATGAAATAAAAACTCTTGCCATAGTTTTCGTTGTTTAGAAGATAATATTTAATCCCAGAATGTATTTAATTGTTGTATAGCATGGTCAACAATATTTGCAATTGAAGGTAACTTAATATTATAGCTATAATAATTATCATTTAATTCATATACAATTTTAATGATATTATCATTTTCAATTATAAAGTCAATTATTCTTTCTTCGTTTGAAACAGAGAAAGCATACATATCAAAATCTATTTCTGTATTATTGGATGAATTAATAAATAATTTTGGAATTGCAAACTCATATATTAATTTACGAGTTTTTATATCGAAAATGCTCAATATTCCACCGCAAGAAATCGTATATAGAAATTCTTTATTATTGGAGATTATTGACTTCATTATATGTATATCTGGATGTGCAAAATACTCCGTAGTGTTTAACTTACTATTTTCAAATTTATAACGATTGTCATTTTTTATATTATAAATAATATGCTGACCTTGACCAGACACACATAATATTTCGTTATTATTCAATATAAAAGCATTCTGAAAATATGAATTTCCATTGCTAGTAGAAAAAGGAATGTATGGTGTGAAAATTTTAGGCAAAGTGTTATCTTTATCAAATAAATACAAATCAGGATATCCATCATCTTCATTATTGTCGAGCAAATAAAGTTTTACGCCTATCTGTGCATTGGTATCACATAAGTATAATTCTTTGCCGAAGTATCTAATGCTATCTTTGCAAAAAATTGATTGATATGATTGCAATTCTTCAAGGTTACTTATAACCAATGGACTAAGATTGTTGCAAGTTCTATTAGAATATAAGTTCTTATTCACCATTATTTCTTTACCAGTCTGTAGATAATAACAAATATTATCATAATAAGACTGTGTTTGTATGGGAATAGTATACAATTCGTCTTCTTTTAAATTATAAATACATATATAATTATTTTCCAAATAACATAATTCTGGAATTGAAGGATTCACAACGAAATCTCTACCTAAAGTAAACGCTTTGGATAGCTTTTTGATAGATTCAGAACCATTTGATTGTTTATATTTATAATAAAATATTTCTTGATATTGATCTGGCTTTTCTTTGTTCTCCTGAAAAATAATAGAATCTCCATTTTCCCAGCAGTAAGAAGTTATGATATTTTTATTTATGTAAGTGTTTGGGAATCTAAAGGAACAGAAACCATTATAATCCCAGTTTTCTCCTGCTACCATATGATTTATACTGTCGACCAAATTATCACTTTTTGACCGATAGCTTGTAAGATCCCACGAAAACCATTTTGAAAGTCCTCCCCCGTATAATGTTGTATTATCATTGGTATATTGGAATGTGCAATTATATTCAGTCCTATCAGTGCCCGGTAGATTATGTAATTCTTGATTTCTATAATTATATATGTAGAAAAATCCATTCTCGGTGAATGCCACCCAGTGTCCATCGTTACTAAACTCAACTGTGTCATAAACATCATTCCAGCTACGATCTATAGCTTTATAACAAGACTGAGATAGATTAGACATTATTTTATAAAGAATATTCATAGCTTCAGGAACATAAGGAATATTGGGATGCTCACTTGATGGTAGCCAAGTGGTTATCAGACGTAATGCTGGAAGTAAATTGCCCTCAGAATACATTCCTTCTGCTTTTTCGGCTATTAAACGTATTTGTTCCTTTTGGATATTAATTGATGCCTTTTTTACATTGTCGCGCTCTTCTGCTAAGCGGAAGTTCGTTTCTTCAAGGTCCTTATTGATACGGACAAGTAGATTTGATTGCAATTGTATACTATCTTTGGCTTGTGCGAGATTGCGATTGGCCTTAATTGCATTATCGCGTTCTTCATTTGCTCGATCCCGTTCCAAATTTGCACGATTGCGCTCTTGGTGAGCTATCTTTGTTTGCATTTCAGCACGGTCGCGTTCGGCTACTATACGAGTGTTGAGGTAGACCATATATGCACTAATTGCAAATCCCAAAATAGCAAAAAGTAGAGTGCTTGCAATGACAGCGAAGCGTTTGCGTTTTTTTTCGCGTTCGTGGCGTTGCCAAAGGGTGTCGAAACGTAGGTTGAACATCCGAGCTATTACTTTGATGGCAGCTGCATCACGACCCATTTCATTGATGTTGATACCGAGAATCTCTCGTTCGCCGGAAAGCAAGCGCAATCCTTCAGGGAAACACTCATCTTCGGGATTTGATGCATTGGGAGAACCTCCTATTATGAATGGTATGATATAATTTTCACGCCCGCAGTCAATGAAATAACGCACCTCCTTTGACACCCAGGGACTTTTGGCAGAACGTGGCGAACATATAACTATCAGATATTTTGATTCGGCAAGTCCTTTTTCGATTTCTTCTTTGAGGTTTCCGCCGGACAAATCAGATTGGTCTCGAAATATCGGGCGTATCTTTTGCGGAAGCGATGGATTATCTTTGCGCAAAGCGACAGGGAAGCCGTATGATTCCAGTTTCTTCTGGAGCCATTTTGCCCACTTCTCATCCTCTCGTTTGTAGCTTATGAATGCGTAATATGTAAAAATTTGGTTATTCATATTATGATATAGCGGCTTGTGTTTTATCCTTAAGTTTGAATACTTTCGCTTTGTCGACTCGCTTATATGAAATAAAAACTCTTGCCATAGTGTGGGTTTGATTAAATGTTACCAGCCTGTTTCCGCCCAGTTTGCGCGGTCGAGGTTGCGATAAGAAATAGCTTCTTGGACGTGTCTGCCCATGACTTGAGCGCTGCCGTCGAGGTCGGCAATTGTGCGCGCCACTTTGAGAATTCGGTCGTAAGCGCGTGCCGACATGTTGAGTCGCGTCATGGCGTCGCGGAGCAGCTCGAGTCCTTCGGCGTCGGGTTCGGCGTATTGGTGGAGCAGTTTCGACGTCATTTGGGCATTGCAATGCACGTCTTTTATGTCCTTATATCGCTCCGTCTGTATCTGTCGAGCGGCGATTACGCGTTGGCGAATGTCTTCGCTCGATTCGGCGGGCACGGTCGACGACATTTGGTCGAATTCGACTGGTGCCACTTCGATTTGCAGGTCGATGCGGTCGAGTAGCGGTCCGCTGATGCGATTGATGTAGCGCTGCACGGCGCCGGGAGCGCAGATGCATTTCTTTGTGGGATGGTTATAGTAGCCGCAAGGGCAGGGGTTCATTGACGCGACGAGCATAAAACCTGCGGGATAGTCGACGGAATATTTTGCGCGCGAAATGGTGATGTGTCGGTCTTCGAGCGGTTGGCGCATCACTTCGAGCACTTGTCGGCTGAATTCCGGGAATTCGTCGAGGAAGAGAATTCCGTTGTGGGCGAGGCTGATTTCGCCGGGCATGGGATTTGAGCCGCCGCCGACGAGAGCGATGGGCGAAATGGTGTGGTGCGGCGAGCGGAAGGGGCGGCAGGTCATAAGCATTGAGCCGCGTTCGAGTTTGCCTGCCACGGAGTGTATTTTGGTGGTTTCGAGGGCTTCTTGGAGCGTCAACGGCGGAAGTATCGAGGGTAGGCGCTTTGCCATCATCGATTTACCCGAGCCGGGCGAGCCGATGAGCAGGATGTTGTGTCCGCCGGCGCAAGCCACTTCGAAGGCGCGCTTGACGTTTTCTTGACCCTTTACTTCGCTGAAGTCGAAGTCGTAATGGTTAACCTGTTGGCTGAACATTTCGCGGGTATTGATGACCGTCGGCTCGAGTTGGCGCTGACCGTTGAGGAAGTCGACCACGTCGAGGATGTTTTCAACGCCGTAGACGTTCAGGCGGTTGACCACGGCGGCTTCCATGACGTTCGCCGAGGGGACGATAATGCCGTCGAGTTGCTCGCTGCGTGCCTCGATAGCCATCGGCAGCACGCCCTTGATTGGTAGCAGCGAGCCGTCGAGCGAGAGTTCGCCCATAATCATGTATCGGTTGATGTTGTCAGCCTTAATGATTCCGCAACTTGCCATCATGCCGATTGCAATCGGGAGGTCGTAGGCAGAGCCTTCTTTCTTGATGTCGGCAGGCGAAAGGTTGATGATGTAGTCGCCGCGAGGAATGGTGTAGCCACACTCTTTGAGCGCCGCCGAGATGCGTTGATGGCTTTCTTTGACGGCGGTGTCGGGGAGACCGACGATGGTATAGTCGAAGCCTTTGATGTCGTAGGCGCATTCGACGGTGACGGGGATAGCGTCGATGCCTTGCAGGGCGGCAGCGTTAATTTTTACGAGCATTGCTATCTTTTTGATTTATAATGGTTTTACGAGCGTCGTCGACCGAAGTTCCGCGATAGAGTTGTCGTCCGGTGGAGTCGGCAACGATGATGAAGTTTTCGCCTTTGATGTTGAGAGGTATAAGTCCTTTGTCGACAGGGCCTTGCAGGGCTTTATAGTGGGTCGACTTGAGCGAATCGGCGCGCACGGTGCGTGCCCAACCGAGGGTGTCGGGGTTGATGCAGATGTCGATTACAGCGACGTCGCCGCCGGTCATTTCGCGCAGCCCTTTGACAGACAGTCGGCGTGCCGAGTCGGCTTCGGCAGTGCTATGCCAGAAGTAGAGCACGTTCAGGCGTTTTTTCTTGACGTCGACAACGACGAGCGAATCATTTCGGTCGAGCAGGCTCATCGGCTGTACGCGCGCCATCGCCATGGCATTTTCGCCAATCGTTGATGCAAAAGGCTCGAGCAGCGAAGCCGGGCGAGCCTCTTCGGCAATCGACGCCAACAGGGTTCGTGCGCGGTCGGACGTGATTTGCGAATAGTCGCACGCCAACAGCAATGTGCTCACTACGCTTGTCGGGTTGGCTTTGATGTATTGCTCGATTGCTTTGTCGGTTTTCGTGGTAGCACCTGCGGCGAAGTCGGCAGCGTGGGCGTGGATAAACTTTGTCCATTCGACGTTGACGTCAGAGCCTTCCGCCTTGATGTGCCACGGGTCGGAAATTTTTCCCGACAGGTGTATGGTTTCGCCGTTTTTCACCGCCACGTGGGTCAAATACTTCATCTGAGCGGTAAACACGTAGACGACGGTCAACTCTTTGCTGTTTCCCTCGAGCGAAAATTGTCCGCCGACCGATGGAATCCACTGCGAGGTGATGTTGCCCGCCGAGGCATAGACGAAGCGCAGGTTTTGCGTGCCGGCGTCGGTCAATTCGCCCTCGACGGTGAAACTGCCCGAACTGCACGATGCAAGCACCGCCATCATCACGGCGCCGATTATCATTGTAAGTTTTCGTATCATATCGTTGCTTTTCTCTTTTCCTCACAAAATTAATGAATACTCGCTAAAAGTGCAAGAATGCCGCAAAAATAACGCAGACATCGGTGGGGGATGGCGGGTTTTGCTGCAAATAATCGGTACAATTATGCCAAAAAAAACGAAATAAATAACATTTATAAGTCTGTAAAATAGCTAATGACTGCGCAAAATGTAGTAATTTTGCAACCGTATGAGAAAGGTCATCGCCATACTGCTTCTACTACTCGCCGGATTCGTGCCGATTCGTGCGCAAATCACTAATTTGCCGAATCAGCAGAAATATAACACCGACAGCCTCCGTCGCGAGTTCGACCGCGGACCATACTTCACGCTCTACAAAGACAACTACTTCATCGTCGGCACGTCGACCAACGCCAAGCCGTCGAGCACCAACTCCGACGTGAAATTTCAGATAAGTATAGCCCAGCGCCTTACGCGTTCGACGCTGCCGTTCAACACCTATCTCTATCTGTTCTACTCGCAAAAGTGTATGTGGAACGTCTTCGAGGAGTCGCTGCCGATGCGCGACTTCAACTTCAATCCCGGCATCGGCTTGGCGAAGCATCTGTTTGTCAAAGACCGCTACATCGGCAAGGTTACGCTGATGTTGGAGCACGAATCGAACGGTCGCGACGGGCTTGAGTCGCGCAGCTGGAACAAAGTTTCGCTCGCGTCGAATGTTTTTATCGACCCGAACATCATGATTCACGGCAAAATCTGGATACCCATCATCGACGGTCAGAACAACAAAGACATCCTCGACTACTGCGGTATCTACCAATCCGGACTGACCATAACGTCGCCCAACAAGCGCTTCAATTTCGGGCTGACGCTTGTCAAGCGCCGCGGTTGGCGACTCAGTTATAACTCGATTTGGGAAGTAAGTTATCGCGTGTTCAAGCACGACAACCAATTCCTGTTCCTGCAGTTCTACAACGGCTACGGCGAGAACCTCCTCGACTACAACCGCTACCATTCGCGCATCCGCTTCGGACTCGTCATCAAGCCAAAACTTTTCAGCGAGTTTTAACCTTAGTGAAAAAAATTGGCAATTTTGCCAAATTTTGCTAATAGAATTACATAAATACCTTATTATTAGAACTTTAGTACCGGATAAAGAATAGCCTTATATTCTATAAATTATTCCGCACGCCTGCCCGGTCGCAGCAAGCCGCGACCCTACAATTCGTTGATTGTCAGTATGTTGTGTTAAGTGTGTGACGTTCAGACGTAGGGGCGCGGCTTGCTGCGACCTATCAGGCGAGTGAGGTAAACATTGATTCTCTATTAGCAAAAACCGGCATTGTTGCCAATTTTTGCTAATAGAATTATATAGATGCTTTATTATCAGTACTTTATCATTCGGTAAAATGCTGCCTTGTAATCTGTAATTTTTTCCGCACGCCTGCCCCGTCGCAGCAAGCCGCGACCCTACAATTTATTGATTGTCAGTACGTTGTGTTAAGTGTGTGACGTTCAAACGTAGGGGCGCGGTTTGCTGCGACCTATCAGGCGAGTGA
>JAQXVL010000178.1 GCA_029224905.1 Bacteroidales bacterium | reverse complement strand
CCTGTTTCATAATAAATATTAAAAGCAGAGGTCGCATAGTTTGAGGCGAGTTTTGTTTTGAACCAAAGGAGCATAGCGAGCTATGTGACTGCGGCGAAAAGCAAAAATCGCCCAAAATATGCGACAGGGCAGCTCATTTTTCTTAAAAAATTGTTATTCTTTAAAATTGAATTGCAATGAAGAAAAATTTGCTCACATCTGCTCAGAAAAAATGGCTCAAAAAGTGAATCAATTATTTATGAAAAGGAAAAATACCTTTGGTCGGACATTCATTGGCATCTTCGTCCGTGCTTAACGGTTATGTGGCTCGCCACACGCCCTTATAAGCACGAACAAATCTGCTCAATGACTGCCCGCCTCTGCTTTAATATTTATTATGAAACAGGCTCTTAGAAGAATAATGAAACGAATTATATTAGCAACTCTTGTCGGCGCTACCCTGTTCTCATGCAGCGGTAGCGCCGATAAACAATCTACACAACCGGCTGCCGAACCCGCCACGCAGGCTGCCGACGCCGACATCTACGAAGTGGGCTACGAAGAGCCGACCGACACCGTGCAATCGACTTCGTTCGAAACCGACGACGCTCCTGCCGCTGCCGAAAAACCGACGACAACGGTACACAGCGCTGCTGAAGAAAAGATTCGCAAGGAAATTCAAGAAGCCGGCGCCCAAAAAAGAAAAGAACTCAAAGCCGACATCCAAAAAATGGACAAATAACGTTTATCGGGGAGCGTGTAGCGTGTATCGAGGAGCAGCGAGCGCCTTACGAGCACGTACACACTTGAATATCAAAGAAATACACAGCTACTGTAGGGTCGCGCCTCGGTGCGACCTACCCGCCGTGCGGAGCGTTTTGATAACGTAACCCGGAAAACAAAGTCTATAAAACCAGATTTATTACTCGAACGCAGAATACAATGAAAAAAGCGATGACTGCCAAAAGTAACATCGCAAGCCATATAATTTGCCATGAGAATTTTCGCCGAACGAGCGTAATAAATTCCATCACAACCGGGATTGCAAAATATATGGCTGAGACGGCACAAATTGACATCCATTCCAGTGGCATTTCCTGCGGTTTGCTATCGTAAACCATCATCAAAACAAGCCACATAACGAACAAGATAGTTTCAGCCACATCACTATCCGGTAAATACCTGCATTTTTTCATAATAAGTTTTCTGAATATCTCTCTATCATTATAACCTTATAACCTTATAACCTTATAATCGCACGATAGCGCCTCTTACCTACATCATCATCAGCGAGAGGGCTGACGTGATGGGGTATGTCACCATGTGGACGATAGCCGAGCCGAGAGCCCAATAGGCTGCGCGGTCGCTGGCACGCTTTGCGCCGACGAAATCGCCTTTGGCATACAAACTGCTCACGCGGCATGAGTAGACAATCGACACGATTCCGACAGGCATACAACAAAGTACGGTAGCCAAAACCGCCCACACCATGTTGCTCGGCGGACACTTCGACGTATCGGTGTCGGCATCGAGTTTCTTGCCGTCCTCGAGACCGCGACGATAGCCTTCGTTATAGATTTGTTGCGGCGACGGTTGCGGTCCGTAGCCGGGCATCGGTGGCTGTTGCGGCACGTACGGCGGCTGATTGCTCGGCGCAGGATTATATGGCTGATTATATTGAGCAGGATTATATGGCGGTGGCGTCATCTGAGGTTGCTCAGCAGCAGGCTCTTCTGCGGCTGGCTCTTCTGCGGCAACAGGTTCCTCAGCAGCAGGTTCTTCGGTAGCAGATTCCTCAACGGCAGCAGGTTCTTCAGCAGCAGGTTCCTCAACCGGCTCTTCAGCAGCAGGTTCTTCTGCTGCGACACTCTCGCTTCCGACAGGCGCAAAAAGGACGTCTGCAATGTCAGTTTCGCCGGCTTTGGTCCAATTATCCATGCCTTTACACCAGATTTTCGTGGTTTCGCTGATGCCCATTGCTTGAAGTTCTTCAAGGGTGAACGGTCCCTTACTTTCTCCGTCCTTGATTATCCAATATTGCATATCTGTCGGTTTTTTTGTGTTATGACTGCAAATTTAAACTTTTTTTGCGCAAAAACAATAGTTTGTCGCGAAATTTGTTGCGAAACGGGCACTACTCTTCGCCCGACTCTATTTTGTCGGCGGCGGCTTCGATTGCCTCCTCCACTTCGTCGAACTGCTTGCCCTCGACAAACAAGAAATATTCGTCGAGCGAGCGCCGCTCGTTGATGAGCAAATCGTAGTTGGTCTTGCTGATAAACACCGGTCGCACTTGCGCGGTGATGCCGACCGCCTTGTCGGCGAGGAGTTGCTTGCCGTAGGCTTCAACATCGGCAAGACTCGTAAAGCCTTTGATGATGATTATGCCTAAGTTGCCGAAGGTTTGTCGGTCGATGTCGAAGTCGCGCACGGTGTAGACGGTAAAGTTGTGGCGCGCCACCTCGAAGAGCAGTCGATTGGCGGAAACGCTGTCGGTGGGATAGGTCAGCAAGCAGTAGTGCTCGCCGGTTTTAGCCGGGTCGAACGGCGTGGCGCCGCCCGCAGCGCCGTCGGTGGCGGTAGTGTCGTTCGTAAGGCGCGTCGACCACAGCATGCCGCGCGCATTTCCGCTGCCGCGATGCAGCTGACGTCCTTTGGCGATGCCTTTGAGAATCTCCGACGCAATCGGCGTAATGTCGGTCTCAGGATAGCGATTGAGCATCTCTTTGAGCGTTTCGGAGAATGCCACGAAGTTGTTTTCGGGCACGTATGCCATAGCGTGCAAAAACATAAATTTCGGCATGATTTTCGACAGCGGGAACTTCTTCATCATCTCGTCGTAGCCGCGGTGGACGGCGTCGTTGCGGTTGTTCAGATAGTCGTCGTAGGTTTGCGCGTACATGTCTTCCTGCACGGCGTCCATACGGCGAAGATTGTCGATATAGTTCTCGTCGAGGAGGGCGATGCCGTATTTGGAGTCGTTAAACTCGCCGATGATTTTTTGGCGGAACGTCTCGGCTTTGGCGGTTTCGCCGTAGCGCATATACATCAGGTATTGATTGTAGTAAGCGTCGAGGCGGTAGATGTTGTCGGGATAGCGCGTCTCGAGTTCGTCGAAGGCTGCGGCTGCGGCGGTCGGGTCTTCGAGTTTGTCCTTGAGGATTACCGCCATGTTGAACAGTCCTTCCTGGATAATGTTGTTGGCGTTGAGTTTCTCTTCGTCGGTTGCGGGAATCTGACGCAGATAGTATTCAACATAGTGCGGGTCGTCGGCGTGCGAGTGCTTTTCTTGCTCTTTCTTGATGGCTTCCACTTCTTCGTCGGAGAGCGGATTGCCCAGCGAGTCGGTCAGTTGCTTGGTGTTGTCGTCGTAGTCGTAGCCGCTGTCGGAGCCGTCAGCCATTGCGTACGACGACTTGTTGAGCCGTCGCCAGTTGTCTTCGAGTTTGCGGCTGCCCCACAGTTTCTGGAACTGCGCTTTGCCGGCGTTTTTGGTCGTCGTGTTGTAGAAATACCACGACTTGTCGTTGTTGAGCGTATACGATTGCGTGTTGCTCTGCAACTTGTTGGCGTTGGCGTTTGCCTCGGCAAGATATTCTTGCTTTTTGGCTTCTTCAGTCTCTTTTTTCTCTTTTTCTTTGAGTTCTTCGATGATTTTTTCAATCACCTTGACTTGCTCGGGCTGTGGCAATGCGGCAAGGCGCAACAGCGAGTCTTGCAGTTGCACGTTCTGCGAATAGACGGCGAGTTCGTCGAGCACATCGCTGCGGCGCTTGAGCGTCTCGTAGTTGGGATAGTCGGTCGGCAGGTTGGCGATACCTTCGCTGTAGCATGGCTGCGCTTTGTCGTATTTGAACTGCGCATAGTAGAGCCCGCCGAGGGTTATTTGGTTGATTGCTTTATCGACGCCGTTGCGCGTACTTTTCTCGTTGGCGAGGATGTAGTTTTCGATGGCGTGCACGGTGTCGCGACGGCTCAGATAGAGGTTGCCGACGGCGTAATAGAGTTGGTCGAGATACTCCTTATTGCGGTCTTGACGCGCCATGCGCAGCAGCGATTTGACCTCAGGCTCGATGTCGTTGCCTTGATAGACCTCGCTCTGCTTGATGCGCGCGTTAAACTGCGTGCGATATTTTGCGCCACTCGCTCCGGCAACGGCTTTAAACGCATCGTAAGCCTTTTCGTTGTCGCCGGTCTGCTCGTAGAGTTGCCCCAAGAGGAACTGCATGCGCGTCTTCTGCGAGCCGCCGGTCGTGCGCACTGCTTCCGCCAGATAGGGCGTCGCATCGGCGTAGCGCTTGCTCTTGACGAGATAGTCGGCGTAGGCTGTGTTGTAGAGCCGACGCAATCGCTTGTTGGTCAGTTCTTTCTCTTTGATGCGCGTTGCAATGTTTTCGGCTTCGTTACTCCATTCGAGGGCGCAATAGCATCGGAGTTGCCAGATTTTCGACTCGGTGACGAGTTCGGGCAACCAATTAAAGTGACGCTCGATGTAGCGGAATGTCGACGCCGACGCGAGGAAGTCGCCTTTAAGGTATTGCGCCTCGCCCATCAATCGCCACGCATTGTGCAGAAACGGGTTATACTCGCCGCGCTTGAGATATTCGCGATATTTCGGGTCCTTCATCTTCTTGCGGTCTTTCTTCGGCCGCTTTTGGATGGAGTGAAGGGCAATGGCTTTCTGCATCTTTTCGATGGTGCGCGTAAAGTCGGCTCCCGGCTGCGGCGCTTTCGGGTCGCTATACGCCTCCGCAGGATGGATATAGACGAGACCCGAATAGTCGTCCTCATAGTCGTCTTCCATCTTTTTTATCTGCTCGAGGTAGTGCTGCTCACCGTTGAAGTACACGTTATAGCGCGTCGTAAACGACTGGTAAAAACGCGTGCTCGCCGTGTTCTTCTTCGTACTCTTACACCCTGTGAGCACCAAGAACAGCACGGCAACCATTGCCAAATATTTCACCTGTCGTTTCACTAACATATTAACGATTATGCGCGCATTTTATTGTATAGGCTATCGCTCGCGCAATGGCATAAGCCACCACGAGAGTTACTACGATTGTTGCCGACGCGGGAATATTGCTGTAGTACGAAATAAATAGTCCGGCAACCGAGCACACCAGGCTCACCGAGGCGGCGATTATCATCATCGGTCGTAGTCGCGGCGTAAACACCTCGGCAATCATCTGCGGAATGCCGAAGAGCGACATTAGCAGCATAATGCCTATCAACTTCAGCGTCAGCACCACACTGACCGACACAAGCACAAGCATCAGCATGTTGACGGCGCGCACCGGCAGACCGATTGTCCGCCCGTAGTCGGCATCGAACGCACACACCGTTATCATGCGATAGAGCCCGACAAACACGCCGATGAGCACCGCCAGATAGACGGCAAACACCGTCAAATCGAGGGTGGTGATAGTCAGCAGATTGCCGAACAGAAACGAATTGAGTTCGGGCACATAACCCGGCGTCATAAAGATAAAAATCACACCTAAAGCCATGCCGAGCGACCACACCACGGAAATTGCCGTGTCGCGACGCACATGCTGACGTGTCGACAACCATTCGACGCCGACAGCCGACCCGATGGCAAATGCGCCGGCGACCAACAGCGGATTCCAGCCCAGATAATAGCCCAAACCCAGTCCGCCGAAGCACGAATGAGTGATGCCGCCGGTAACGAACATCAGCCGACGAACGATGACGTAGGTGCCTATCAACGCCGACGCCACGCTGACAAGAATGATGCCGATGAGGGCATTCCTAAAAAAGACAAAATCGAAGATTTCCATACGTTTTGCGTTTCGGGCTGTAAAATTACAAAAATTACTCGTAAATCTATGCCAAAACGCCCAAAAACATGATTAAGAGGTTATTCGGCGCTATCGCGCGGTTATAAGGCATCTAACGATGCGGTTATTCGGCATCCGACGATGCGGTTATGCGGCATCCGGCGATGCGATTATTAGGCGCGTTGCGCGTGTAATATATTGATAATAAGATAATTGTAGGGTCGCGCCTTGGTGCGACCTACCAGGCGATTGTATTTTCGCCGCATCATCTCGGTCGCACCAAG
>JAQXVL010000177.1 GCA_029224905.1 Bacteroidales bacterium | reverse complement strand
ATTGGGAACGCATCCGCGCGGAAAATTATTTCGAGAACTTGTGGACACCCGAGAACCCGAACGGCTCCGAGCCGCAAATCTCCGGTCTTGACCTCACCGACGCTATGGAATATAGCTCGCGCCATATTTTCAACGCAAGTTATTTGCGCTTGAAATCGATGACTCTCGGCTACACCATTCCCTCGGCAATTACATCGAAAGCCTACATCCAAAATGCTCGCTTATTCTTTAGCGGCACAAACTTGCTGACTTTCTCCAAGTACAAAGATGCCGACCCCGAAGTCAATGAATATGGAACGCGCGGTTGGGAAACGCCTCTTGGAAAAACTTTTGTATTCGGTATTGAGTTGAAATTTTAAAATTGAACAGCAATGAAAACAACAAAAATATTATTTGCAGCATTAACTGCATTGGCAATAACATCCTGCGACGATTTTCTCGATATGCAGCCTACCCAATCGGGCAATGCAGAAGGCTCCGTCAAAACGGTAACCGATGCCGAAGTGGCAATCAACGGTATGATGAGCACAATGACATCATCAGCCTACTATGGTCGCAATTTCGTTCTCTACGGCGACACAAAAGGCGGCGATTTGACAATCTACTCCGCAGGTCGTGGTCTTGACGCGCTCTATAGCTTCAACCACGCACCGTCTTACGGTAGTTTTTCCGGCTTTTGGAGCCAAATCTACTACTGCATCCTTCAAGCAAACACGTTGATTAAAAACATCGAAACGCTCCAAGCTGAAGGCACGGAAGAAGATTTCGACTACATTTTGGGTCAAGCATACTCTCTGCGGGCGCTCTATTATTTCGACTTGGTTCGTCTCTACGGTTTGCCATACAACTATAACAAAGATGCTTACGGTGTGCCTAACGTTACCGAACCTATCTCGGCAACCAGTCAACTTAAACGAGCTACCGTAGCTCAAAACTACGACCAAATCGTTTCCGACCTTGAAAAAGGTGCTCAACTTATGAGCGGCGACAAATCGCCAAAACAAGGGTATATGAACTACTACGCCAACTTGGCACTCCAAGCAAAAGTCAACCTCTATATGGAAAACTACGAAAGAGCTTTGACAGCGGCTAAAGAAGTGATTGAAAGCGAAAAGTATTCGCTCTACAAGAATGACGATTGGGCAAACTCGTGGAGCGAGCAATTCGGCTCGGAGTCGATTTTCGAACTCGGTATAACCGTAGAGGAATCCGACCTTGGCTCAGGTTCGCTCGGATACTACTTGATGCAATATGGACAATTGAAGAATGCACAAGGATGGTTTCTTGCCAGCGATTATTTCCTCGACCGATTGGGTCAAGACCCAACCGACGTACGCTGGGCGGTTATGGACAATGACGAAAGTTGGGTAGATACAGGTGCTGAACGCAAAGGTGCTTGCTACAAATACATCGGTGGAACCGACCTTAAAGGCGACGGCAAGGCTACAATTACTGCAGTCAACATCAAAATCATCCGTCTCTCGGAAGTTTACCTCATTGCTGCAGAAGCTGCTCTTCATAGCACTGCCGGAGCATCAGTAGCTGCCGACTATCTCAACGAAATCCGCAAACGTTCGCCCGGTCTTGAGCCTGCTACGGCGGCTACTATCTCCGACGATATGATTCTCGACGAGCGCAGCAAGGAACTTTTCGCTGAAGGTCAACGTTTCTTCGATATGATTCGATTGAACCGCACCATTGAATTCAACGACGACTTCCAAAGCGTTCCCGTGAGCGACCGTCCGAAGACAATCGACAGAACTTTCTACAAAATTGTCTTGCCCATTTCACAAGACGAAATCAACGCTAACCCGGCAATCGCCGACCAACAGAATCCCGGTTATTAATTAAAGGATTCAATATCTAACCGACAGAGGTTACTTCCGACAAATCGCCGAAGTAACCTCTGTTTTTATAATGGAGTTTGGCGTTTTTGCACTATATCGGCAAAATTTCTTGTGCATAGTTCTAATGTTTATTATAAAACAGCCGATAAAATCGAAAAAAATTATTATCTTTGCAATTTGAAAAAGAGACGAGATAAAGAATAGTTGATGAGACAATTAAAGATTACAAAATCTATCACCAATCGCGAGAGCGCATCCGTCGAGAAGTATCTGCAAGAGATAAGCCGCGAAGCTCTATTAACCACAGAGGAAGAAGTAGAGCTTGCGCAGAAGATACGGAAAGGCGACAGCCAGGCTCTTGATAGATTGACCCGTGCTAATCTTCGATTTGTTGTTTCTGTGGCAAAACAGTATCAGAACCAAGGATTAAGCCTCCCCGACTTAATCAATGAAGGTAATTTAGGCTTGATTAAAGCAGCGCAGAGATTCGACGAAACACGAGGCTTTAAATTTATCTCATACGCCGTATGGTGGATTCGCCAATCCATCTTACAAGCATTGGCAGAACAAGCGCGTATAGTGCGACTTCCGCTCAATCAAGTTGGCTCGCTCAACCGAATCAACAAAGCATTGTCGCGTTTTGAGCAGGAAAACGAGCGCCGTCCGTCGGCTGAAGAGCTTTCAAAAGAGCTCGACATACCGGTCGATAAGATTTCCGACACGCTAAAAGTGTCGACCCGCCATGTGTCGGTCGATGCCCCGTTTAGCGACGATGACGACGGTAGTTTGCTCGATGTGTTGCCCAACGACGATGCTCCGGAAGCCGACTCGTCGCTCAACAAGGAGTCGCTTTCGCAAGAAATCGACAGAGCGCTTGCCCGACTGAGTGAGCGCGAACGCGACGTTGTGAAGCGCTTTTTCGGAATCGGCTGCGACGAAATGTCGCTCGACGAAATCAGCGAAGAGCTCAATCTCTCGCGTGAACGCGTGCGACAAATCAAAGAGAAAGCTATTCGCCAGCTGAAAGGCAAAAAAAGCGCTGCGCTGAAGCCTTTTCTTGGTCAGTAATCGGCATGGATTGCCATCGTTGGCAATTTTGTCATTGGATGGCACCGACCACTATAAGGCATACATATGGCTCCGATTTGTGCCTCGGAGTGATGCTATAAAAGTTGATTTAACATATTTTTAGATGTTAATGTAAACTTTTATGCAATTTTCTGCGTTAATATTAGCATCGAACATTAAAGGCACTGAGTTGTAAATAGAATATTGTATAAAAGAACGATATGAGGCAATTAAAGATTACAGAGTCTGTAACAAAGCGAGACCCGGCTACCGAGAAATACCTGCAAGAGATAGGCAGGGAACCTCTCATTTCTGTGGATGAAGAAATTATACTTGCAGAGAAGATTAGAAACGGTGACGAACGTGCACTCAACAAACTGATTAACGCCAATCTGCGATTTGTGGTTTCGGTAGCAAAACAATACCAAAACCAAGGTTTGACATTGCCCGACCTTATACAAGAAGGCAACCTTGGTTTGATAAAAGCGGCACAAAAATTCGACGAAACACGCGGTTTTAAATTCATCTCATATGCCGTTTGGTGGATTCGTCAATCGATTTTGCAAGCCTTGGCAGAGCAATCGCGCATCGTTCGCCTGCCGCTCAACCAAGTAGGCTCTCTCAACAAAATCAACAAAGCGCTTGCCAAATTTGAGCAAGAAAATCAGCGTCGTCCCTCGCCCGAAGAGTTGGCTAAGGACCTCGACATCCCCGTTGAAAAAATCGTCGAAACGCTTAAAGTATCAGGCCGCCAAACGTCTATCGATGCTCCGTTTGCCGAAGGCGAAGAGAACAGCCTTATCGACGTGTTGTCGGACGATAGCGCACCCACTACCGATTCGACGCTAACAAAAGAATCACTCTCGACCGAAGTCGATCGCGCTCTCAACCTATTACAAGAGCGTGAACGCGAAATTCTGAAGATGGCTTTTGGCATCGGTTGCCAAGAAATGACGCTCGAAGAAATCAGCGCTAAATTTGAACTCACACGCGAACGCGTCCGTCAGATTAAAGAAAAAGCGATTATGAAGCTCAAGGGTCAAAAGAGTAAAATTCTCAAATCATATCTTGGCTAAAAAATCATAAGAATTGCGAACCATACACCCCAAAAGTCGAGCACTCGACTTTTGGGGTGTTTTTTTATTTGGAAAAAGAACAATCTTCCCGGTCGAGTAGTTTGAGTTTTGCTTCCGGTCCGCCTCGGTAGCCGGAGAGCGACCGATTGCTACCAACGACGCGGTGACACGGCACGAAAATCGATATCACATTTGCACCAATGGCATTGGCTACCGCACGGACTGCCTTGGGCATTCCGATTTGCCGCGCTATCTCGCCATAAGAAACCGTCGTGCCGAAAGCGATTTTCCGCAATTCGTTCCATATGGTTTTCTGAAAGTCGGTGCCGACAAACAGCAATGGCACATCAAACGCAGTGCGCTGCCCGGCAAAATATTCATCGAGCTGCGCCGCGGCTTTTTCTATCACTGCCGACGTTCCTTCTTCAATCTCGGAATTCAGTGCTCTTTTCAATTTCTCCACCGCTTGCCGGCAACGCTTAGCCGCAGACCAATCGCAGAGGCAAAGCATATCGTCAATTGAGCCGAGCATCAACGTGCCGCACGGCGACTCGTAAGTCGTAATCTTGATAGGTGTTCGTTGCATATAAGTTTATACATCGCATTCCGTACGCAAGAAGTGATGCGAAGCATGGCATTCCGTCAACGAATGGTCAATGAGCCAATGTCGATTGGCGAGTTCGGAAATCACCGTCATTTCGTGCGAGACAACAATAACTGTCGCTGTCTTTGAAATTTGTTCTACGATTTTGTAGATTTGCTCAACAAAGTTGCGGTCGATATACGAAAGCGGCTCGTCGAGCACAACAACTGAAGGTTTGCTTATAATAGCTCGTCCCAACAGAGCACGTTGGAGTTGTCCGCCCGAAAGAGCACCGATGACACGTCGACGCAAATCAGCGATGCCCATCAGCTCAAGAGTATCATCAATTTGGCGTTTTGTTTCTGCCGAAAACCTACCGCGGAGGTTATGTCGGTCGGCAAACAAGCCGGAAGCAACAACCTCTTCTACGGTTATCGGGAAACGGCTGTCGATGTTGTTCTTTTGAGGCAAATAGCCGAACAACAGTGTGTCGACTGCGTTGCCATTGCGAAAATATTCCACAGAGCCTTGAGTCGGCTTGAGCAACTTCAACAACACCTTCAGCAGCGAACTCTTACCGCCACCGTTAGGTCCCGTGATAGCCACGAAGTCGCCGTCGTTAATCGAGAGCGACACATCGGCAAGCACAGGCGTCGAACCATAATCAATAGACAAACCCGTGCCGCGAATTATTGTTTTATCATTGAGCGATTGCATCTGCTATTTTTATGATTTCGGTTTTCCAATCATACGACAAAGGATTGATTTCAACCACCTTAGCGCCGATTTCGGCATTCACAGCCGACGCCTGAGCTGAATCCATTTCTTTCTGCAGAAAGAAAACGGTTGCCCCACTCGACTTTGCCAAATCTATCTTGTCTTGAACATGCTTTAATGGCGATTCCTTGCCTTCGTATTCGACGCTTATTTGCTGCAAGCCGTAGTCGTGAGCGAAGTAGCTAAGCGACGGATGCCACACCAAGAAAGACTTACCGCGACAACCGGCAAGCCGAGCATCGAGTTGCGCCTGCAATTCGTCGAGTTCAGCAGTGAAATTGCGCAAGTTTTCGTCGTAGATTTTCGTCCCGTCGGGGTCGAGTTCACATAATGCCGCATGAATATTTGCCACAATAATTTTTGCGTTGACAACCGACGTCCAAATGTGCGGGTCGGTGCCATGTTCGTCGTCGGCATCAAAATGATGACACCCCGTGAGCATCGTCACACCTTGCGATAAATCGTACGCCTTTATATTCGGATTATATTCCGTAATTTTGCCTCGAATCGCCGTTTCGAAGCCGAGTTTACCCATAAAAAAGTAAGCCGCACTTTTTTCGAGCGACATCATATTCGCCATCGATGGTTCATAAGTTTCAGGACTACCACCTTTGTCGAGCATACAGCGCACCTTGAAACGGTCGCCGGCAATCTTCTCGACGAAATAGCGTTGCGGTTCGATACTGACGGTAACTACAGGCTTCGAACT
>JAQXVL010000176.1 GCA_029224905.1 Bacteroidales bacterium | reverse complement strand
GCTGATTGAATCATCTTGTGGAACGATATTGCCGAGATGTCGAGGGTTTTGTTGAGCAAATCGTAGTCGAGGTCGTCGTAGAGTTTCTTCTTGCGAACGTTCGGCGACATGCCGATTGAGTGAAGAACGAAGTCGATTTTGCCACCGAGTATTTCCATCGATTTTTGGAATACCATCTCGAGGTCGTCAACGTTGGTTGCGTCGGCAGGCAGGATTTCTGCGTTGAGCTTTTTGCCGAGTTCGTCGATTGTGCCCATGCGAACGGCTACGGGCGTGTTCGAGAGGGTAATCACTGCGCCTTCTTCTACGGCTCTCTCAGCCACTTTCCAGGCGATACTGTTTGAATTTAGGGCTCCGAAGATTATACCTCTTTTGCCCTTCAAAAGATTATAACTCATTATAAATAATTTGTGGTTATGTATTTTTGCGGGTGCAAAGGTACGGCTTTTTTCTCACATTTGCAAAATGTGTGCAAAATCTGTAATTTTTGTTGAGCGGGGAGCGTTTATCGTTGAGCGTTTATCAGATTTATCTTGTCCCTTTCAAGTCTCCATAATAATAAAAGAGGGAGCATCTGTTTGGGTGCACCCTCTTTTTTGTTGATACCTATAAGAATAGGTTATGGAATCAAGTTGTGGCTCTTGAACACTTTGCGAATCTTGTCGAGCGCGATGTCGACTTGCTCAACGGTGTGCGTAGCCATAAGGCTGAAGCGGATGAGTGTGTCGGTCGGTGCCACTGCGGGCGAAACAACGGGGTTGACAAAGATTCCTTCGTCGAAGAGTTCGTGAGTGATGAGGAATGTCAGGTTGTTGTCGCGGATGAACAGCGGGATAATCGGTGTTTCGGTGTGGCCGATTTCGCATCCCATATTTTTGAAACCTTCCAAAGCGTAGTTTGTCACCTTCCAAAGTTGCTCTTGACGTTCGGGCTCGGCTTCCATGATGTCGAGAGCTGCGTTGACGGCAGCGGTCGACGCCGGCGTGATGCTGGCTGTAAAGATGTAAGAGCGCGAGTGGTGGCGAAGGTAGTTGGTGATTTCTTTGTCGGTTGCAATAAAACCGCCGAGCGAGGCAAACGATTTGCTGAACGTACCCATAATGAGGTCAACGTCGTCGGTCACGCCGAAGTGGTCGCAAGTGCCGCGACCGCCGCGACCGAATACGCCGATGCCGTGAGCTTCGTCGACCATGATTGTTGCGTCGTATTTCTTGGCGAGTTCGACAATCTGCGGGAGTTTTGCCACGTCGCCTTCCATGGAGAATACGCCGTCGGTAACAATCAACTTAACTTTGTCGGGGGCGCATTTCTGAAGTTGCTTTTCGAGCGACTCCATGTCGTTGTGCTTGTATTTGAGTGAGTTGGAGAACGAGAGGCGACGGCCTTCGATGATAGAGGCGTGGTCTTGCTCGTCCCAGAGGATGTAGTCTTCGCGACCTGTCAGGCACGACACAACGCCGAGATTTACTTCGAATCCCGTTGAGTAAATCATTGCATCTTCTTTGCCGACATATGCTGCCAAGCGCGCTTCGAGCTGCTTGTGGATGTCGAGAGTACCATTAAGGAACGGTGAGCCGGCACATCCTGTGCCGTATTTCTTGATGGCGGCAATGGCTGCTTCTTTGATTTTCGGGTGGTTAACAAGTCCGGTATAACAGTTCGAACCGAACATCAAAACTTTTTTGCCGTTGATGAGCACTTCGGTGTCTTGCTCACTCGAGATGGCGCGGAAATAGGGGTAAATACCGGCTGCTTTTGCCTTCTGCGGCGCATCATATTGTGCTAACTTTGCTTGTAAACGCTTCATAGTTTATCGTTTCTCTTTCGTTTTGGGGTTATAAACTATCTGCTTGTTGTTTTTGCAGGCTGCAAATTTAATAAAAAACTATGGAATTCATCACTTTTTTTCAAAAAAAATGCACAATGGCCGCAAAATGTGCACAATTTTTCCTTTTTTTAGTCAATATTTCCGATTGTTGTTGTCTTTGTCGTTGCTATACTATTTTTCGGTTTTATTGTTTAAAAAGTGTGTTTTTGCAACTCGTTTCGGGCTAAAACGGGCATTTGGCGGCGATATATTTTAAAGTATGATAAATATTTATTAAATTTGCGGTCTAAAATTTATTATATGGAATTGACAGCAGCGCAATTGGCAGAAATGGTAAGCGGCGTCGTCGACGGAGACGCGTCGACCCGGGTGTCGTCCTATTCAAAGATTGAAGAGGCAACCCCGGGCAGCTTGACCTTTCTGGCAAATGCTAAATATGAACACTTTATCTACACTACGGGAGCTTCGATAGTGTTGGTAAAAAAAGACTTTCTTCCCGAGCAACCTATATCAGCGACGCTTATCCGTGTCGACAACCCCTATGAAACGATAGCCAAGTTGCTAAATATCGCCGCACAATATATGACTCCCGAACGTGTAGGCGTTGAATCGCCTTCGTATGTATCGGAAGGTGTTGAGTTGCCCGACGATGTCTATGTCGGGGCGTTTGCCTACATTGGTAAAAACGTAAAGATAGGCAAAAGTGTAAAAATTTATCCGCAGTGTTATGTTGGCGACAACGTCGTGCTCGGCGATGGCGTTAAGCTCTATCCGGGCGTTACGGTCTATCACGGTTGCGTTGTCGGAAATCGTTGCACCATTCATTCGGGAACAGTTGTCGGCGCCGACGGCTTCGGCTTTGCTCCCAACGAAAAGGGCGAATACACCAAGATTGCGCAAATCGGCAACGTCGTTATCGAAGACGATGTCGAAATCGGTGCAAATACTACAATCGACCGCGCTACGATGGGCAGTACGCGCATCCGCCGCGGTGTTAAGCTCGACAACCTTATCCAGGTGGCGCACAACGTCGAAGTGGGCGAGCATACCGTTATTGCCGCGCAAACAGGTATTGCCGGCAGCGCAAAAATCGGCAGCCATAACATGATTGGCGGTCAAGTCGGATTCGCAGGTCATATCACCATCGGCGACTACAACCAAATCGGTGCACAGTCGGGCATTCACTCAAATCCCGGCAATGGCAAAGTGTTGCTGGGCTATCCTGCAGTCGATGCGCGTCAGTTTATGAAGCAATCGGCTTATATCAAGAATCTCGGCGACCTATATAACACCGTTCGCGAACTAAAAAAAGAAATCCAAGCATTGAAGGAAAATAAATAAATCGATATATGAAACAATGTACGTTAAAAGACTCATTTGTCCTCAAGGGCAAAGGGTTGCATACCGGACTGGAAATCGAGGCAACATTCAAGCCTGCTCCCGATAACTATGGACGGAAATTCAAACGAATTGACATAGAAGGTTCGGAACCTATTGATGCACTTGCAGAAAACGTGTTCGACACGTGTCGCGGTACGGCAATCGCCGTCGGCGACGTTAAAGTCTACACAATCGAGCACGCCATGTCGGCTCTCTATGCTGCCGGCGTCGACAACTGTTTGATTGAGCTTACCGGTCCGGAAATGCCTATCCTCGACGGTAGCGCAAAACTTATCTCCGAAAAAATCGCCGAAGTGGGCGTCGTTGAACAGTCGGAAGACGCTTTGGTCTACGTCGTTCGTCAACGTCAGACAATCAAAGACGAAAACGGCATTTCGTCGATTCGCGTTGTGCCCGACAGTGATTTCAGCATCGATGTGATGATTGAGTTCAACTCGGTGGTTCTCGCCAACCAATTTGCTACTCTCGAATCGCTCGACGACTATGTAAAAGAAATCTCGGCGTCGCGTACGTTCGTCTTCGTTCGCGAAATCGAAGAACTCGTACGCCACAACCTTATCAAGGGCGGTGACTTGAACAATGCTATCGTTATCTACGATTCGCCCATCGCACAAGAAGAACTCGACCGCATTGCCGACTTGATGAATGTGCCTCGCAAGAAGGTTTCGGAGTACGGCTTTGTTAACGACAGCGACCTCACGTTTAAGAACGAGCCGGCGCGTCACAAACTGCTCGACGTAATCGGCGACATGGCGCTCATCGGTCGTCGCATCCAGGGCCGCATCATCGCAACTTGCCCGGGTCACACCATCAACACAACCTTTGCCAAGAAGATTCGTCGCGAACTCAAGCGCCAGGAAATTCAGGCACCTATCTACGACCCGAACAAGGCTCCGCTGATGGACGTTAATCGCATCCGCGAACTCCTTCCGCACCGCTATCCTTTCTTGTTGGTCGACAAAATCATCGAAAAAACCGATAAATATATAGTAGGTATAAAGAACGTAACGGGCAACGAGCCGTTCTTCCAAGGTCACTTCCCGACCGAGCCGGTTATGCCGGGCGTGCTTCACATCGAAGCAATGGCGCAGACTGCCGGATTGCTCGTGCTCAGCGCTGTCGACGAGCCCGAACGCTATTCAACCTATTTTATGAAAATCGATAATGTCAAATTCCGTCAAAAAGTGGTGCCGGGCGATACGCTGATTTTCCACGTTTCGTTTATGACCGAACTGCGCCGCGGTTGCGCTTATATGAAGGGTTATGCTTTCGTGGGCGACAAAATCGTTACCGAAGCGGAATTTATGGCACAAATCATTAAAAATAAGTAGACATGAAACAACCGTTAGCATATATCCACCCCGATGCTAAAATCGCACCGAGCGTTGTTATCGACCCGTTTGTAACCATCGACCGTAACGTCGAAATCGGCGAAGGTACGCGCATTGCCAGCAACGTGACCATCATGGAAGGCTCGCGCATCGGCCGCAATTGTACAATCTTCCCGGGCGCCGTTATCGGTGCTATCCCGCAAGACTTGAAGTTCAAAGGCGAAGATACGTTGGCTATTATCGGCGACAATACAACGATCCGCGAATGTGTAACCGTCAACCGCGGTACAGCCGCTAAGGGAAAAACCGTGGTAGGCAACAACTGCTTGATTATGGCGTATTCGCACATTGCGCACGACTGTCTGGTGGGCAACAACATCATCATCGCCAATGCTTCGCAGATTGCCGGCGAGGTGCAAATCGACGATTTCGCCATCGTCGGTGGCGGCACGCTCATCCATCAATTCTGCCACATCGGCGCTCACGTAATGATTCAGGGTGGTGCTTTGGTCAACAAAGACATTCCTCCTTATGTCAAAGCCGCACGCGAACCGATTGCTTACGCCGGAATTAACTCCGTAGGCTTGCGCCGTCGCAGCTTTACCAACGAGCAAATTCGCGACATCCAAGAGATTTATCGCTACCTTTATCTCTCCGGCTATAACAACAGCGACGCCGTTGAGCAT
This sequence comes from Bacteroidales bacterium, assembly GCA_029224905.1. Taxonomy (GTDB): domain Bacteria; phylum Bacteroidota; class Bacteroidia; order Bacteroidales; family Muribaculaceae; genus Limisoma. The sequence continues at coordinate 7,610 of JAQXVL010000176.1, read as the reverse complement.
ATCGAGGCGGAACTTCCTGCAACTCGCGAACGCGACGAAATCATCATGTTCGTGCGCAACAGCAAGCGCGGAATCATCAAGGGCTATCTATAGACCGACAAATAAGAATTAACTCAGAGGGTCCAATCGTTTTGGACTCTCCGAGTTTTTTGTACAATAATAGATTAACATTTGGTAGGATAGTAGCGCGCGAGGGTTAAAATGTTCAAAAGATTCTATTTTTGCTCTCGATTTGCACTATCTTTGCATAAGATAAGCTGCATCTCGGCAAAACACTCAAGCAAGCTTGGTGATTTTGCTCTCGATTTGCACTATCTTTCGCTTCGCGCTAGATAGGCTGCGGTTCGGAAAAACAACTTTGAAAACTTCGTTTTCACTTTGTTTTTCACTCACCTTGCACTATCTTTGCATACCAAATCAACACAAGTAAATGCTTAGAGGAAAACGATTATACGGATTCATGCTGCAAGGGTTTTTGCCGATGTTTTTGATGACATTCTGCATTTGCCTTTTCTTGGTTATGATGCAGTTCTTGTGGCGCTACATTGACGAACTCGTCGGCAAGGGTTTGGAAATATCCGTAATCGGCGAATTGTTCTTCTACGCGGCTTTAACAATGGTGCCGATGGCGTTGCCGTTGGCAATTCTGTTGGCGTCGTTGATGCTTTTCGGTAATCTCGGCGAGCATTTCGAGCTGACCGCGCTAAAGTCGTCGGGCATTTCGCTTCTGAAGGTGATGAGCCCGTTGATTGTGCTCATTTCGATGGTTTCGGTTGGCGCATTTTTCTTCCAAAACAACGTGCTGCCTCCCGCGCAAGTCAAGATGTGGACTTTGCTCTTTTCGATGCGACAGAAGTCGCCCGAGTTGGAGATCCCCGAAGGCGTTTTCTACGACCAAATCCAAGGATATAACGTATTCGTCAAAGAGAAAAATCGCGAAACCGGCGTGCTTCACGATATGATGATTTACGATATGTCGAGCGGTTTCAGCAATTCGCGTATCATCCTTGCCGACTCCGGTAAGATGAAATTTACCCACGACAAAAAGCATCTATCGTTGAAACTTTGGACGGGTGAGCAGTTTGAGAACCTTCGCGACCAGCAACTTGCTCGCGGCGGCGTGCCTTATCGGCGCGAATCGTTTACCTATAAAGAAATCATGATTCCCTTCGATGCCAACTTCAACCGAATGGACGAAAGCAATATGCGAAGCCAGTATATCGGTAAAAACATCGAAGAACTTCAGCATACAATCGACTCGGTCAACGTGCGGCTCGACAGCATCGGCAGAACCTACAGCACGATGCTGCTCGACCAACGGTATGCCGGAATCAGCACCTATTCGACGGTCTACAAAGACGGCAAAAGCCAACTCAGCAAGATGCCGCTCCCACAGGTCTCAGCAAGCTGCAACATCGATTCGCTCTTCGCCGGAAAGACCATACGCGACCGCCAGCGCTACGTGTCGTACGCCATCGAGCGCGCCCGCCAGATGCAGACCGACCTCGAGTTTAAGAGTTATACCACCGCCGACGACAAGCGCACCATCATCCGCCACCAAATCGAGTTGCAAAAGAAATTTACGCTCTCGTTTGCCTGCTTGATTTTCTTCTTCATCGGCGCACCGCTTGGGGCAATCATCCGAAAAGGCGGCTTGGGTATGCCCATCGTCGTTTCCGTATTCTTGTTCATTTTCTACTACATCATCGATACTGCCGGATTCAAACTTGCTCGCGACGGTCGTTTGGAAGTTTGGCAAGGCATCTGGGCATCGTCGGCTGTGCTGCTGCCGCTCGGCATCTTCTTGACCTACAAGGCTGTAAACGACTCCGACGTGTTCAAGATGGAAGTCTACGTCGACAAGTTCAAGAAGTTTATCGGACGCAGCGCCGTTCGCCACGTCGAGAAGAAGGAGGTGATTATGGACGAGGTAGATTCGCTCGTTGTAGTCGAAAAGACCGGTGCACTTTGCGACCTCGTTCAAGAGTTTATGAATCGCTACCGCCGACGCCAAAGCTATCACGACTACTGGTTGCACGGCTACGACCGCGAGGCGCTGACAAAGATTACCGAGGCGCTGGAAGACCTCGTCGAATATACGTCGAACTCCGACCGACAACTGGTCATTAACAAGTTGATGGACTTCCCTGTGCTCAAGTCGTTGCTGCTCTACTATCCCGTGCGGAATCGCTACGTTGCCTACGCCATTATGGCAGTGTTGCCCGTTGGTGCGTTAGGCTATTATATAGGTACGCGCGAGCAGCGATTCCTTATTGACGATTTAAAAACAGTGCTCAAGGTGAGCGACGAACTAATCAAACTACATAATGAAAAAAGTGATTGATATGGACATAAAGTTAGATAGCATAGAAGAGGCTATTGCCGATTTCCGTGAAGGAAAATTTGTTATTGTGGTCGACGACGAAGACCGCGAGAATGAAGGCGACTTGATTATCGCCGCCGAAAAAATAACCCCCGAAAAGGTTAACTTTATGCTCAAGCATGCGCGCGGCGTGCTTTGTGCGCCGATAACCTTGGAGCGTTGCCGTCAGTTGCAACTCGACGTGCAAGTGGTCGACAACACGTCGATGCTCGGCACACCGTTTACCGTGACGGTCGACAAGCTCGAAGGTTGCACAACCGGCGTGTCGGCTCACGACCGTGCCGCTACGATTCGTGCGCTTGCCGACCCGCAGGCTCGCCCCGAAGACTTCGGCCGTCCCGGGCACATCAATCCTCTATATGCGCAAGACAAGGGCGTGCTCCGTCGCACCGGACATACCGAAGCAACTGTCGACATGGCTCGCCTTGCCGGACTTTATCCTGCCGGTGCGCTTATGGAAATTATGAACGACGACGGCACGATGGCGCGTCTGCCGGAATTGCGCCGCCTCGCCGACGAATACGGGCTTAAACTTATATCAATCAACGATTTGGTGGCTTATCGCTTGCAACAGGAATCGATTGTCGAGAAAGGCGACGAAGTGGATATGCCCACCGAACACGGTCACTTCCGCCTCATTCCGTTCCGCCAAAAGTCGAACGGATTGGAGCACGTGGCACTCGTTAAAGGCACATGGCGCGAAGACGAGCCAATCCTCGTGCGCGTCCACTCTTCGTGCGCTACCGGCGACATCTTCGGCTCGTATCGCTGCGACTGCGGTCCGCAGTTGCATAAGGCGATGGAGCTCATCGAGCAAGAGGGTAAAGGCGTTATCGTCTATCTTAACCAAGAAGGTCGCGGCATTGGTTTGATGAACAAAATGCGTGCTTACAAACTTCAAGAAAGCGGGATGGACACCGTCGAAGCAAATCTTTGCCTCGGCTTTAAAGCCGACGAGCGCGACTACGGCGTCGGCGCTAACATCCTCCACGATTTGGGCGTGACGAAAATGCGTCTGATGACCAACAATCCGCTGAAACGTGTTGGTTTGACGGGCTACGGACTGACCGTGGTCGAGAATGTTCCTATCGAGATTGAGCCCAACGACTACAACCGATTCTACCTACATACGAAAAAAGACCGCATGGGTCACGACTTGCATAAAGTGGAATAATTGGCGAATTTCTTGCATAAATGCCGAATAATGTTTAATTTAGACCGCGTAAAACATTAGAAAAACATTTATGCTATGGATATCACCACAATCATCAACGACTTTCTCCACGAATTCGGGAGCATCGACATTGCCGAAAGTGAGTTTTATCGACGCATGGACGACGACCCCGAAATGAAACAGGATTTTAAAGAATGGTGCGACGAAAACGGCTATCGTGAGCGCACGGCGTTTGCGGAATTCTGCAACGAATCGCTGAGCCGCCACGACGAAATTTTCGACAGCCTTTCCGATTACGACGAATGAACAACGAAAACAGATACCGGCTTCCTGCCGAATGGGAGCCACAAGACGTTATCGCTTTGGCGTGGCCGCATGCCGATACCGATTGGGCTTATATGCTCGACGAAGTTAAAGCGTGTTTCCTCGAGATAGCGCGCGCCGTTACCGGCTTTGGCGAACGTCTCCTCATAGTTACGCCCGAGCCCGATGCCGTGGCGCGCGAAATTGCCGAGTTGGATTGCTCGAAAATAACGATTATTGAGTGCCCCACCAATGACACGTGGGCGCGCGACACCTTTGCCATTACGACCTACAACGGCGACGGACGCGCTGCGATTAACGATTTCAAGTTTAACGGCTGGGGGCTGAAATTTGCCGCCGACCGCGACAACCTTATAACGCGACAACTCACAATCCATACCGACTTGTTTGTCAACGCCGACTACCGCAATCATCTCAATTTCGTCCTCGAGGGCGGCTCGATTGAGAGTGACGGACGGGGCACGTTGCTGACCACGTCGACCTGCTTACTTTCGCCGAACCGCAACGGAGAGTGGACGCAAGCGGAAATCGATGCCCGTCTGAAAGATATTTTCGGCGCACGCCATGTCGTTTGGCTCGACTTTGGCGCTCTTCAAGGCGACGACACTGATAGCCATATTGACACGCTCGCACGCCTTTGCCCCGATGGCATGATTGTCTACGTCGGTACCGACGACACGGAAGATGCTCACTATGCGGAACTTAAGGCTATGGAGCGCGAACTCGAAGCGGCTGTCGACGCCGACGGCAATGCCTTCCGACTTGTGCGCTTGCCGCTGCCGAGAGCGATTTTCGACGAAGACGGCTTGCGCCTGCCCGCAACTTATGCCAACTTCTTGATTGGCAACGGGTTCGTCTTAATGCCGACTTACGGTCAGCCGGACCTCGACAGCGAGGCTGCCGCGACGCTTCAAAAAGTTTTTCCCGACAGGGTGGTTGCCTGCGTCGACTGCAACGCGCTCATCCGTCAGCATGGCTCGCTGCACTGCGTAACTATGCAATTCCCCCTCAATACCCTTAATATCGATTCGTTATGACCCGCAAAATATCAGTAGGAATCATCCAACAAGCCAACACAGCCGACATCGCCGACAATCGCGAGCGCCTGGCGGCAAAAATAATCGACCTTGCCCAACGCGGCGCACAGTTGGTCGTGCTGCAAGAACTTCACGATTCGTTGTATTTCTGTCAGACCGAATCGACCGACAATTTCGACATCGCCGAGCCGATTCCGGGTGCGGCAACCGAATTCTACAGCCGCATAGCGAGCCAAGCCGGAGTGGTTTTGGTGACGTCGCTGTTCGAGCGTCGTGCTGCAGGGCTTTATCATAACACCGCCGTTGTGTTTGAGCGCGATGGCAGCATCGCCGGACGCTATCGCAAGATGCACATCCCCGACGACCCGGCTTACTACGAGAAGTTCTACTTCACGCCGGGCGACATCGGCTTCGAACCGATTACGACGTCGGTAGGGCGTTTGGGCGTGCTCGTCTGCTGGGACCAATGGTATCCCGAGGCAGCGCGCATCATGGCGCTCAAAGGCGCCGAGATGCTTATTTATCCCACGGCAATAGGGTGGGAGAGCAGCGACACCGACGACGAGAAGGCACGCCAGCGCGAGGCATGGACGACCGTGCAACGCGGACATGCCGTGGCGAACGGCATTCCGGTGGTTACGGTCAATCGCACCGGGCTCGAACTCGACCCGTCGGGCATGACTAACGGCATAAGTTTCTGGGGAAGTAGTTTTGTGGCGGGACCGCAAGGCGAACTGCTCTACCAAGCGCCGACCGACGAAGAGGTGGCTACGATTGTCGACGTCGACATGCTTCGCAGCGAACAGGTGCGCCGTTGGTGGCCGTTCTTGCGCGACCGTCGCATCGAAGAATTCGGCGCGCTGACAAAGCGATTTATCGATTAGACTTGGCTATAGCGTCAAGCGCGGCAAGCATTCGCTTGAGTTCGTCGTCGACCTGCTTGAGTCGTTCGATGACCTCGCGACGTCGGCTCACTCCTTTGCGATTTTGCACGACTTGCTCTTCGGCGGCTCTGAGAGTCAGTCCGCGTTCTTTCACAAGATAGTATATCATGCGGATACGCTCGATGTCGTCGAGCGTATAGTAGCGCATGTTAGTGTTCGTTCGTTTCGGCTTTAGCAGCGAAAACTTCGTCTCCCAAAAGCGCAGAGTCGACGCCGGGATGTTGAGAATCTCGGCAACGTCGCCTATCTTGTAAAACTTCCTTTCCGTACTTTTCATAAAAAACGCTTGTCTAAGCCTCTCATTTTTGCAAAAATAGTAAAAAAGCCGTAATTTTGCACTCTAAAAGAGAAAAATTGCGAGCCTCGGCTCTCATTCAACAAAAAAAACTATTCTACAATGTTTTTAGCAAACGAAGTAAGAGAATCATTTAAAGAATTTTTCAAGAGTAAAGGACATCAAATCGTGCCCTCTGCACCGATGGTCATCAAGGGTGACCCCACGTTGATGTTCACCAACGCCGGCATGAACCAGTTTAAGGACATCATTCTAGGTAATGCGCAAGCGAAATACAATCGAGTTGCCGATTCGCAGAAGTGTTTGCGCGTCAGCGGCAAGCATAACGACCTCGAAGAAGTAGGTCACGACACCTACCACCATACTATGTTCGAAATGCTTGGCAACTGGTCGTTTGGCGACTATTTCAAGGAAGGCGCCATCGACTTCGCTTGGGAGTATCTCGTCGACGTGTTGAAAATCGACCCGACGAATCTGTATGCTACCGTGTTCGAAGGCTCTGACACCGAAAACCTCGAGCGCGACAACGAAGCCGCTAAGATTTGGGAAAAACATTTGCCCAAAGACCATATCATCAACGGTAACAAGCACGACAACTTCTGGGAAATGGGCGAAACCGGTCCTTGCGGTCCTTGCTCGGAAATCCACATCGACCTTCGCTGCGACGAAGAAAAAGCCAAAATTTCCGGTCGCGACCTCGTCAACAAAGACAATCCTCAAGTGATTGAGATTTGGAACATCGTATTTATGCAGTTCAATCGCCTCGCCGACGGTCACCTCGAACCGTTGCCCATGAAGGTTATCGATACGGGTATGGGCTTCGAGCGCCTCTGCTGCATTTTGCAAGGCAAAAAGTCGAACTATGATACCGACGTGTTCCAACCGCTGTTGAAGAAAATCGGACAACTCTCGGGCAAAGCCTACGGCGATGACCCCAAAACCGACGTGGCTATGCGCGTTATTGCCGACCACGTGCGCACAATCTCCTTCTCGATTGCCGAATCGCAACTGCCCTCGAACGCAAAGGCAGGCTACGTGATTCGCCGCATTCTGCGACGCGCCGTTCGCTACGCTTATACGTTCCTCGGTCAGAAACAAGCATTCATCTATCGCATCGTCGATACGCTTGTCGATTCGATGGGCGCCGCTTATCCCGAATTGAAGGACCAAGCCGAACTTATCAAGAAAGTTATCAAAGAAGAGGAAGACGCATTCTTGCGTACGCTCGAAACGGGCATCAAACTGCTCGAAAAGGTTGTCGACGAGGCACGCAAAGTCGGCAAGCAATCGATTTCGGGCGCCGAGGCGTTTACGCTCTACGACACCTACGGATTTCCGCTCGACCTTACCGAGTTGATTCTTAAAGAGAACGGCTTGAGCGTCGATATTGAAGAATTCAACGCCGAAATGGCTAAGCAGAAAGAGCGTGCACGCAATGCCGCTGCCGTTGAGG
>JAQXVL010000175.1 GCA_029224905.1 Bacteroidales bacterium | reverse complement strand
TGTTCGGCTTGGGTAACGGTAAGGCACCTGTGGCTCCGAAAAAACTTACGCTCAAGCGCCACGACGACCGCCGCGACATCGATATCGAATGGACCGAGGTGAAAGGTGCACAGGGCTACAACGTGCTTTGGGGCATCGCTCCCGACAAACTCTACAGTTCGTGGATGGTCTACGGCGACCACAACCTGTTGATGCGCTCTCTGACCGTCGACCAAGACTACTACTTCGCCGTTGAGGCATTCAACGAAAACGGCGTCTCGGCTCGCTCGCAAGTGATTCACGTTGATTAATAATACATTCCTACCTATTAATATCATTACCATTATGGAAGGCTGATGAAAGCGGTTTCATAGAGGTTGACTTTTGCATCGGTGGATTTGCTCGGCAGATTCACCGATGTTGCGTAATATGCGCCTTCGGCGCGGTTATAGGGTTAAGAGATAAGAGGGGTGATTTTTTAAAAAATGCACTATGTGAGTGCAAAATTTTACGAAAAATGCACTATGTGAGTGCATTTTTGATTATCTTTGCGGTGGAAAGATATGATTTGTATTAATCAAGAGGAGGAAAATGAAACAGTTAATAGAAAATTATCGCCGACTGTTGTCGCTGACTGCAACGTCGTTTCATAGATATTTGTATGAAAAAGTGAACTGGTCCGGGCGAATGGTGGGAATCGTAGGCGCTCGCGGTGTTGGTAAAACCACGATGATATTGCAATACGCCAAGGAGCGACTCGATTTTGAGAGTTCGCTGTATGTGAATGCAGAGGATTTCTACTTTTCGTCGCATCGGTTGTTCGATTTGGCGGATTCGTTTTGCAAGCAGGGCGGCAAATATTTGCTGATAGACGAGGTCCATCGCTACGACGGTTGGTCGCGTGAACTTAAATTGATTTACGACTATCACCCGGAGCTGCATGTGGTGTTTTCGGGCTCGTCGATATTGGATATAACGAAGGGCGTGCAGTCGGACTTGTCGCGGCGAGCGGTGGTATACGATTTGTATGGCTTGTCTTTCCGTGAATATCTTGAGTTGTTTGAGGGCGTAAAAGTCGGAGTTAAGACGCTCGAAGAGGTGCTGTCGCACGCGGTTGAGATGCCGACGGATTTTCGCCCGTTAGTTTCTTTCGGTCGTTATCTTCGTCGAGGATATTATCCTTTTGCGTTGGAAGACGATTATGAGGAAAAACTTCGGCAAGTGGTTGTCAAGACGCTCGAGACCGACATCCCGGAGTATGCCAATATGAACGTATCAACCGGCAAAAAGTTGAAGCGATTGATGGCGGTGATTGCCGAGAGTGTGCCGTTTAAGCCGAACAATGTAACGCTGGCGGAAGTGCTTGGCGTGTCGCGCAATAATGTTGCCGACTACCTATTATATATTGAGAAATCGGGATTGATAACGCAACTTCGGGACCAAACCGGGGGCGTGCTCTCGTTGGGCAAGGTCGATAAAGTATACCTTGAAAATACGAATCTCATCTATGCGTTGGCGAATGACGGTGCTGCGGAAATCGGCAATGTCCGCGAGACGTTTTTTATGAATCAGTTGCGCGTAGTGGCAGACCCAATCACGTCGTCGGTGTCGGATTTTATGGTGGGCAACCGTACGTTTGAGGTAGGCGGTCGTAACAAGAAACAAAAGCAGATTCGCGGCATCGAAAATGCCTATGTGGTGAAAGACGATATCGAATACGGCGGACTGAACGTCGTTCCGCTGTGGCAGTTCGGGTTGCTGTATTGAGGGGTAATATGCGCCTTCGGCGCGGTTATAGGGTTAAGAGGTTAAAAGGTTAGTCGGCAGCTTGCGCTGCGGTTAGTCGGCGCTGACGCGCGTGTAATGGTAAGGGGTAAGATGGACGATTTTGTGCGTAAAATGGTAAAAATTAGGCGCAAAGAGGGTGAAAACTTCTATAATAGAACAATTTTTTTTCTAAAAACATACGTTTTTGTGAAATATTGTATATCTTTGCCGAAAATTTCGGACCCTAATACCTTCGAAATTTTGATAATAAAGATGAACCTAAAATGATTCAAATTTGTTATTGCTTAAAATGATAAACGAAATTAATTGTATTATAACGTTTTAATAAATTAACATTATGAAAAAGTTTTTGCTAACTCTACTTTGTGTAGCAGGATTTGTAGCAGTAAACGCTGAGAATCCTAAAGCATTGACAGGTCAAAAATTCCTCGACAACTGGTCGATTGGTGTAAACGCAGGTATCACTCAACCGCTTGCTCACCCGTATTCACTCGACGCAAATATGCGCGGCTTGTTCGGCGTAGAACTCTACAAGCAATTCACTCCGGTGTTCAAAGCAGGTGCTGAAATCAACTTCGGCGTGAACACAACAGGTATTTATGGTGTTCGTGGTGTAAGAACAGCGTTCGACACTCACAACCTTTCACTCAACGGTGGTCTTAACCTTATGAACCTCTTCGGTGGTTACAAAGGCACTCCGCGTTTGTTCGAAATCGAAGCAATCGGTGGTATCGGCTGGGGTCACATGTACACTAACTACGAAGTTGACGGTCCCGCTTACAACTACATGACTACAAAATTCGGTGTTAACTTCAACTTCAACCTTGGCAAAGACAAGGCTTGGACTCTCGGTATCAAACCGGCAATCGTTTACGACATCGAAGGTCGTACTTCGAACAACGGCGTTAAGTTCGACACCAACTATGCAAACATCGAACTTCAAGCAGGTCTCGCTTACCACTTCAAGACCAGCAACGGTACACACCACTTCGTATACGAAGACCTCTACGACCAAGCACAAATCGATGACCTCAACGGCAAAATCAACAAACTCCGTTCAGACCTCGACGCTAAAGACGGTGAACTTGGCAAGGCTAACAAGCGCATCAGCGACCTTGAAAAGGCTCTCAAAGAATGTCAAGAAAAGAAACCGGTTGTAGAAAAAGTTGTAGAAGTTGAGAAAGTTGTTAACTCTAACCTCGAATCGATGGTAACATTCCGTCAAGGTAAGACAGTTATCGACGCATCACAACGTCCGAACGTAGAGCGCGTGGCTACTTATATGAAGAACCACAAGAACGCTAAGGTTTCTATCAAGGGTTACGCTTCTCCGGAAGGCAACATCGACCTCAACAAGCGTCTCGCTGAAGGCCGTGCACAAGCCGTTAAGGATATGCTCGTTAACACTTACAAGATTTCTGCAGACCGCATCAGCGCAGAAGGTCAAGGTGTTGGTGATATGTTCTCTGAACCGGATTGGAACCGCGTTTCTATCTGCACTCTCGAAGAATAATACTATCGACGAAAAAACAAAAAAGCGTGTCCCCTCGGGCACGCTTTTTTTGTTGATGGGTTGATGAGTTTATGGATTTATGGGCCCAAACGGCGCCGATAAATATGCCGACGAGTCGTTGTGCTTCCGGGTAGTTGCCGACCTCGAAGTTGCATCTACCTACGGCAAACCATAGTTTTTTAGGAGGGGTGAGTGTTTTTCAGCCGATTTTTGCTGATTTTTGTCGGTCGCAGAATTATCTTTGCATAAGAAACTATGGATAACGGGAATGACATATTGATAATCGAAGACCATGCGATAGTCTTGTTGGGATTGAGCACGGTGCTGGGCACGTGCCGAGGCATTCGTTCTATCTCGAAAGCACAAACCGGCAAGGAGGCATTGGAATTGTTTTCGACGAAGCCGTTCGACATTGTGATACTCGATGTCGAGTTGCCCGACATTTCCGGTTTTGAATTGTTGGCGAAGTTGCGCACTATCAATCCCGACGTGTCGATAGTGTTCCATTCGATGCACGAAGAGTTTTGGATAATCCGTCAAATGCTTAATTCGGGGGCGGACGCCATAGTGTTGAAGAGCGATAACGTCGACGAACTGCGCACGGCTGTAGAGGCAATTATTGCCGGCGAATGTTTCTACAGCAGCCGATTCGAGGACTACTGTAAGCAGTATGAGCAACAGGTGGAGTTGAGCGACCGCGAGATGGAAGTGCTCTCTGCGATATCTTCCGGACTGAAGACTCAAGAAATTGCCGACAAATTGTTTGTTTCGGGCAATACCGTGGAATTTCATCGTCGGCGCATACTTCGCAAATTGGGTGCATCGAATATGGCGGAACTTATCCGCAAAGCCATCGAAAAAGGCTATCTTAAACTGTAATTGTTAATAATATAATATTTACGCTATGAAGAAAACATTCTTATTCTCGCTTGCCGCGATAGTGGCAACCGCGTTCGTTTCGTGTGGCAATAAAACAGAGCAGAGTGCAGCAGCCGACAGTCTTTCTATCGACAGTTGCCAAACCGAGGCAGTCGCAACGGTCGACGACAATACCCTTACGGCAGAGGGCTTCGGCATTATCAAAATAGGCAAGGCGATGACGTCGCTTGCGCCGTCGGTCGAGGGTGTTTACGACAGTATTGATGAAGACCCCGAAGGCGAGTTTTGGTCGTACTATGTCAACAAAGACGACGCAACCATATGTTGTCTTGACGTCGATGAGAACAACGCTATTTCGAAAATCAGTGTGACGTATGTCGACGGCGGAGCAAACAACATCAAGACCGTCGAAGGCATCTATCCGGGCATGCCGGAAGCCGAATTGAAGAAAGTTGATGGCGTTGAAAAGGCGGGTGTCGACGATTTCGGTCGTACCTCGTATAAGACGAAAAACGGCGTGACACTCGTCATTGATTCGTATGTCGACAAGGGACAGCTTGTCAGCGAAATGCAAGTAGAAAAGTAAAATTGAACAGATATGAAACTAAGAACGATAACGCTTGCGTTGGTGCTTGCAATGGGCTTTGAAGCTGTGGCGCAAAGCGTGCCGCATACCACGGCGACAACGAAGATTTATCCTACCGATGTGCTGCCCTACGTAGAAGATATGGGTAAGATGTCGGACGGATATGTTTTGGTGGGCGACAGCAAGAGCAAACTCTATGCCGTGTTTACGTCGACAGGCGACGTTGTCATACCGTTTTCGATACCGTTAGTTCGCTCGGGACGCAGCATTCCGAAGTTTTACAACGGAGTGATTCCCGCAAAACTGACGCAAAACAACAAAAGTTTCTTTGCCGTGCTGAATACACGCGGCGAGATGGTGAAGCAGTTGAAAGACGTAACGGAGTTGGGCGAAAATTTCGTAGACGGTTACGTTCCGGCGTTCAAAGCCATCCCGCTGTCGGCGACACGTCGCAAGGTGGTGTTGCGCTACTACGACACGACCGGCAAGGAAGTATTGCCTAACTTGTGGCAAGACGTGACAGGCACCATAGGAATGCTGCAAGAGATGCGCCCATTCTGCGACGGACTTTCGTGCTATTACGACTATAAGACCCGCCGCTACGGCTACTTCGACAAGACCGGCAAGATAGTAGTTGCGGCGAAATACGCCAAGGCGCACGACTTCAGCGAAGGACTTGCGTGGGTTAGCGAAGACGGTACACAGTGGTACTTTATCGACACCGAAGGCAAGCCGTGTTCGCAGGTGTTCAGCGTCGACGAGCCGGTTGACTTCCACGAAGGCGTTGCCATCGTCTATAAGCGAGGCACGAGCCGCAATGAGCCGTGCTATATCGATGCGGCGTGCAACGTCGTATGCGGACCGCTCTACGCGGCGTCGCGCTTCTTTGGCGGTTATGCGTGGGTGACCGTGCTCAACAACG
>JAQXVL010000174.1 GCA_029224905.1 Bacteroidales bacterium | reverse complement strand
TCGTCGATGTAGAGTCCCTTGGTCTCAAGACCTCCAAACTTGAATCTGTTCATCACCACATCGTAAGTGCGGTCAGTATCAAAGTTTGTGCTATCATTAGTAGCAAACGGAGTGATACGATTGACAAGACCCTCCTGTATGAAGTTTTCGCCGAGGTTCATGAAGTTTTCTGCACCTACGGTAGTGGCAACATAGAGAGGACGAGTCCAGTTGGCATTATTGATCATCTCAAGCATCATGAGATCGTTCTTGTAGAGAGCGTTCTTTCCTTTGAGTGAGACTGCCATCTTCTCTGGAATCTCCATACCTGCAGGAATCTTCATTCCGCTCTTGAGAACAGCGTTCTTGTCGATAGTGACATAGACAGTATCAGTAGGGATGACGTGCATTTCGTCCTTACCTCCACGTACCCAGTACTTCATAATGTTGGTAAGATTGAATGGATCATCACCATATTGCTGTCTTGCAGCGTCAGGATTCTGTGCATAATACTCCAGTATCTGGCTCTTCAGCTCTGGGTTTACAGTGATATACTCATTCTTTCCTGAGCAATAATCGATACGCTTCCATGTGATTGGCAGTGCAGGCGAATCGTAAGCAGGGCGCACCATCTGGTCGATATACCAGTCTGTCTGGAGATAAGAGAGGTTACAAACGCGTGCATCCGTACCTACGCCCTCCACATCCTGATTATACCAGAGAGGGAATGTATCGTTGTCACCATTTGTGAAGATGACAGGATTGGTGCCCTTCTGCATAGAAGTGAGGTAGTTTTGACCGAAGTCACGACAAGTGTAACGTCCAGAACGGTCATGGTCGTCCCATGTCTGTGAAGCCATCTGCACAGGAACGAGCAATGCCACAGCTCCGATTACGGCAGCTACAGCCACGCTTTCCTTCTTGGTAAGATAGCGATTGACCATATTTATGATGGCTGCAACGCCCATACCACACCATATAGAGAAAGCATAGAACGAACCTGCATAAGCATAGTCACGTTCACGAGGCTGGGTAGGTGTCTGGTTCAGATAGATGACAATGGCTATACCGGTCATAAAGAAGAGGAAGAACACTACCCAGAACTGCTCAATGCCGCGCTTACCGCAGTAGGCTTGCCAGAGCAGACCGATGATGCCGAGGATGAGCGGCAGCATGTAGAACACGTTGTGTCCGGCGTTGCCTTTGCCGTAGTCGTCGGGCAAGAGCGATTGGTCGCCGAGGCGCGCATTGTCGATAACGGGGATACCCGTAATCCAGTTGCCGTGAGTAATTTCACCCTGACCTTGGATGTCGTTCTGACGTCCGGCAAAATTCCACATGAAGTAGCGCCAATACATATAGTTGAGTTGGTAGCTGAAGAAATAGCGCAAGTTTTCGGCAAACGTGGGCATAGTCTTCATCTCTTGATATTCCGGAATGGGGTTGCCGTTTTGGTCGACGTAGTTGGTTGCGAGCACCGATTTGGTGTCGATACCGCCCATCCAGTCGTTGTAATTCTTGGAGGCGCCACCGGCATAAAGACGCGGGAAGAGCATATTCATCTCGGGCGTCATCTGGTAGTCCCAGGTGTAGCCGATCATCTTATAGCGGTCGGGCTCGTCGGGACTGCTCTTGACTTGCTTGCGATATTGCGGCTTGCCATAGGTTTTGACCGGCTGCTGCGTGCCGTCGTCGTTGAGTTGATAGACGATTCCGGCAGTGTAAGCGGGACCGTAGATGAGCGGCGTTTTGCCGTACTGCTCGCGGTTGAGATAGTCGGCAAGAGCGAACACGTTGTCGGGCGAGTTTTGGTCCATCGGGGTCTGCGCATTCGAGCGAATCAGGATGAGCGCATACGACGAATAGCCGAAGAAAATAACGGCAATCGACACTACGATGTTGTAGAAAATGCGTTGCGGAACAACCTTGCAGACTGAAATCAAATAAACCGCCAAAACGAGCGTAAAGGCTATTGCAATCCAAAAACCGTCGCCAATGAAAGGCATACCGGAGCCGATAATCGCCAAGAAGAACGACAGTTTCATACGAACTTGGCTCTTTCCGGTGTGGAACTCGTAGATTGCCCACGCGAAGACTGCGCCGAGAACGAGTGCGTAGATGAGCACGCCACTGTTGAAGCTCAAGCCGAAATCGTTGACGAACAGCAATTCGCTGTATTGCGCAATTTCGACGAAGCCCGGCACGAGTCCGAAAAGTATCAACGCCACGATGACAAACGACACCGCCAACGCTATCAACGAACCTTTGGCATTCGTGTTCTTGAACTTACGATAGTAGATGACGAGCACGATTGCGGGAATGCAAAGCAAGTTGAGCAAGTGCACGGCAATCGACACGCCGATTGTGTAGGCTATGGCGATGAGATAGCGGTCGCTCGACGGGTTGTCAGCACGGGCTTCCCATTTCAAAATAAGCCAGAACGTAAGGGCTGTGCAGAACGACGAGAAGGCATAAACTTCGCCTTCGACCGCCGAAAACCAGAAGGTGTCGCTCCAAGTGTAGGCAAGCGCACCGACCACGCCCGAACCCATGATTATGAGCATCTGACGAAGGTCGACCTCTTCGGCGCCATCGTCGACAATGAGCCGACGAACGAGCTGCGTAATGGTCCAAAAGAGTAACAAAATGGTCCCTGCACTCAAGAGCGCCGACATCGCATTAACACAGATGGCAACGGTTTCGGGGCCCGATGCAAAGTTGACGAAGAACCGTGCAGCGAGCATAAAAATCGGGTTGCCGGGTGGGTGGCCAACCTCTAACTTATAGCCTTGCGAAATAAATTCGCCACAATCCCAGAAACTCGCAGTGGGCTCGAGTGTCAGCAAGTAGGTAACAGCTGCCACAACAAACATTAGCCAACCGAGCGAGTTGTTGATTAAGTTGTATCTTTTCATTAAAAGGTAAATTAGTTACGTCCTAATATCGGCACACGCTGCGGAATTTTTCGCCATGAGGTCGCCGGATGGTGACGGGCACGTCGCTCAAATAACCGCACACGGTTCGCAATTTATTTCAAACAGCAAATTTAATGCCTTTGGCGCACTTAGTGAGCGGTGTAGCCGTTAAAAAAGGTAAAACCGTCGGACAGAAAGCGTTTGCACCGCCTCGATTTCAACCTAAGCGCCTGAGTTTCAAGCATTTAGAACAAACACTAACTATCTCTACCCCAGGCGGTTAGCAATATTTTCGCCTTAGCCTGACCGACTACCGACGCTATTTCGTCTGCCGGTGCCTCTTTTGCGCGCTTGAGGCTGTGGAAATGGCGGATAAGTTGGTTTGCTGTCTTCTCGCCGATGCCCTTGATGCTGTCGAGTTCGGAAGCCACCTGACTCTTGCTGCGGCGGTTGCGGTGATGGGTTATGCCGAAGCGGTGAGCCTCGTTGCGCAGATGCTGGACGACGCGCAGCGTTTCGCTGGTTTTGCTGATGTAGAGCGGCAGGCTGTCGCCGGGGAAATATATTTCCTCGAGTCGCTTTGCGATGCCGATAAGCGCCACGCGGTCGCGAATGCCTATTTCGTCGAACGCCTCGACGGCAGCACTCAACTGACCTTTGCCGCCGTCGACGATGACCAACTGCGGCAGTTCGTCGCCTTCAGCCAGCAGACGAGTGTAGCGCCGCGTGAGCACCTCCTTCATCGAGGCAAAATCGTCGGGGCCGACAACGGTCTTGATATTAAAATGACGATAATCCTTCTTCGACGGTTTTCCGTTGCGAAACACGACGCACGACGCCACGGGATTCGTGCCTTGAGTGTTGGAGTTGTCGAAGCATTCGATGTGGCGCGGCAACTCCGGCAGGCGAAAGTCTTTCTGAATTTGCATCAACAGGCGCGTCGTGCGCTGCTCAGGATTGAGCTTCTCCATTGCGTTTATGCGATCGATTTTTCGCTGACGAGCGTTGTTGTGCGACACGTCGAGCAACTTTCGTTTGTCGCCGCGTTGCGGCACGAAGAACGACACGCCGTCGCACTCGAAATCGGGCTCGAACGGCACAACCACTTCGCGCAAAGTGAGCCCGAATTCTTCGCGAGCAAGCGACACGGCATAGCCGAGAATTTCGGGAGGAGTTTCGTCGAGACGGGTGCGCAGTTCGTAAGTTTTGCAACGCACCACCGAGCCGCGGCGCACGTGCATATAGTTGACAAAAGCGCGGTCGTCGTCGGGCTCGAACGAGAACACGTCGACGTTGCTGATTTGCGAACTCACGATGACCGACTTCGCACGATAGCGCTCCACCAGGTCGTATTTCAACTTGACTTGCTGTGCCTCCTCGAATCGCAAATCGGCGGCAAGGCGTTGCATTTCGGCAACGAGATAGTCCTCGATTGGCTGCGTGTCGCCGGCAAGAATCTGGCGAATTTGGTTGATATATTCGGCATAATCGTCGGCGCTGATGGCACCCGTGCAGCATCCGCGGCAGTTGTCGATGTGATATTCCAAGCACACCTTATTCTTTCCACGTGACACACTTTCGGGAGTTATCGCAAGGCGGCAACGGCGCACGGGGAAAATCTCTTCTATGAAGCGCAACACGGTGCGCGCCACACCGGGATTGGCATACGGACCATAGAAACGCCCGAGTTTTTTGTCGACGTCGCGCGTCATAAACACACGAGGATAATACTCGTTGGTTACGCAAATCCACGGGTAAGATTTGTCGTCTTTGAGCAGGATGTTATACTTCGGATTATGCTCTTTGATTAGCGCGTTTTCGAGGTGAAGAGCGTCGTCTTCGGAGCCGACCACTACATAATTCAGGTCGGCAATATGGCGGACGAGCATACGCGTTTTGAGACTGTCGTGCTCGCGATTGAAGTACGACGACACGCGTCGGCGCAGGCGCTTTGCTTTGCCCACGTAAATCACCGTGCCTTCGCGGTCGAGGTAGAGATAACACCCCGGCAGGTCGGGCAGCAACGATACTTTCAGCCGAAGTCGTTCGGCAACGTCGTCGGTGTCGCGATTCTGTATGTCGTCGGTTTCTGCCATATTCTGATAGAAGTTTCAGTGGGTGGCTTACAAAAAACTTTGCAGAGCCCCACAATGGAACTCTGCAAAATTAGCAAATTGTGCACGAAAAATAAAGCGAAATCGCGCAATATTTTCTACGTCGTTAGTAAACGATAAGCGAGTTAACGTCGACGTCGGCAGGAAATACGTCCCTACCCTTCAAGAACGAAAGTTCGATGATAAAGTTGATGTAAATCTTCTTTGGGTTCATCGATTTCACGAGTTCGTAAGCCGCCATCATGGTACCACCGGTAGCGAGGACGTCGTCGTGGAGCACGACAACATCGTCGGGCGTGATAGCGTCGCGGTGGATTTCGATAGTATCAGTACCATACTCTTTCGAATACGACATTTTGAGAGTGTCGGCGGGCAATTTACCCGGTTTGCGAACAGGCACGAATCCGGCATTGAGTTCGTAGGCGAGGATAGAAGCGCCGATAAAGCCGCGCGATTCGATGCCCACAACTTTCGTAACGCCGAGTTCTTTGTAACGTTCGTTCAGCGTAGCGCCGATAACCTTCATAGCAGCGGGGTCTTTAAACGCCGTTGTGAGGTCTTTGAACACGATACCCTTGGTCGGGAAATCATAAACGTCACGGATAATGTCTTTTACTTGTTCAAGTTTCATTTCAGTTATCTATTTATGTTATTATATTTCAATTAGTTTTACGCTATTTGTTCCACGTGGAACACTATTTTTATCACCTTCCGAGCATTAATAGCAGTATGTTTATATCACTCGGAGAAATTCCCGGGATTCTCGACGCCTGAGCGATTGTCTCAGGGTCGATTTTCGTGAGTTTCTGACGCGCCTCGGTCGAAATCGTCTTCACGTCCATGTAGTTGATTTTGCCGCGAATCTTGACACGTTCAAGTCGCGAAATCTTGTCGGCGATGGCTTGCTCGCGGTCGATATAACCTTGATATTTCACCAAAATTTCCGCAGCCTCGACGATTTCTTCGCGTCGCGCATCTTCGAGTTTCTCGATTTCGCGACGGAGTTGCGGCACCACTTCGGCGAGCATCATGATGGTCAATTGCGGACGCAAAACCAAGTCGCGCAACTTCACGCTCTGCTTCAGCGGCGACAATTCGTGCGACTCGAGGAAAGCATTTACAACCTCCGCGCGGACCGTAAATCGACTCATAAAACCTATCAAATCGTCGCGCTGACGTCGCTTTTCAGCCATCAATTGATAGCGTTCTTCGGTAGCAAGACCGAGGTTGTAGGCACGCTCTGTGAGTCGCATATCGGCATCGTCTTGACGCAAAAGGATGCGATATTCTGCGCGCGAAGTGAACATACGATACGGCTCGTCGACACCTTTCGTTACCAAATCGTCGATAAGCACACCGATATATGCTTCGTCACGACCGAGTGTAAACGGCTCAAGCGAATGCGCAGATTGGTGAGCGTTAATACCGGCAACAAGTCCCTGCCCTGCCGCTTCTTCATAGCCTGTTGTGCCATTAACCTGTCCGGCGAAGAACAAGCCGCCGAGGAGTTTTGTCTCGAGCGTGTGGCGCAACTGCGTCGGGTCGAAAAAGTCGTATTCGATGGCGTAACCCGGGCGGTAAATCTGACTGTCGGCAAGCGCGGGAATCTTACTCAACGCCTCAATCTGGATGTCGAGCGGAAGCGACGAAGAGAACCCGTTAAGGTAGTATTCGCAAGTTGTTTCGCCCTCCGGTTCGAGGAAAAGTTGATGCGCATCTTTGTCGGCAAACGTGATAATTTTCGTCTCGATACTCGGGCAATAACGCGGTCCGATGCTCTTGATTGTACCGTTATAGAGTGGCGAATCTGGCAAGCCTCGGCGCAGTGTGTCGTGCACCTCAGGCGAGGTGTAGACAATCCAACAAGGGCGCTGACGCAGCGTGCGACTCACCGTCGGCAAGTACGAAAATTTGTGGAAATCGTCGTCGCCGTCCTGGCGGGTTGCGAGGTCATATTTTACCGTACGACCGTCGATTCGCACCGGCGTACCGGTCTTCATACGGTCGGTTTTAAAGCCCAGATTGCGTAACTGTTCGGTGATGCCATACGCGGCAGGTTCGGCACAGCGACCGCCGTGCAACTGCGTCCGTCCGACGTGCATCAGACCGTTAAGAAACGTCCCGGCGGTAAGCACTACCGAACGAGCCGAGAACGTAACGCCGAGGGCGGTTTTAACGCCCGTAACGCGGTCGCCGTCGATAACGAGCTCGCACACCGAGTCTTGCCACATATAAAGATTAGGCGTATTCTCGATGGTGTCGCGCCAGTTTTGGATAAACTTGATGCGGTCAGCCTGCGCCCTGGGGCTCCACATTGCCGGGCCCTTCGAGCGGTTGAGCATACGGAACTGAATCGACGAGCGGTCGGTAACGATACCCATCTGTCCGCCAAGAGCATCTATCTCTCTAACTATCTGACCTTTAGCAATGCCGCCAACAGCAGGGTTACAACTCATCTGCGCAATCTTGTTCATGTCGATAGTGATGAGCAAAGTTTGCGAACCGAGATTTGCCGCAGCGCAAGCGGCTTCGCATCCGGCATGGCCGGCGCCAATAACTATTACATCGTAGTCAAATCTCATCAGTGTTGGGTATTGAGTTGTTCAAGCAATTCAAGTGACTGATTTTCAAAGCCTTCCATTATTTCGCGCTGTCCGGGAGCCTTATCGTCGACGCCACAAAGATGCAGGATGCCGTGGATGATGACGCGGCGCAATTCACGCTCGTAGGCGACGCCGAGTTGCTCGGCATTTGAGCGCACCGTATCGAGCGAGATGAAAATATCGCCGTGGATGCGCAAGCGTTTGCTGTAATCGAAGGTGATGACATCAGTGTAATAATCGTGCTGCAAGAATTGACGATTGACCTCAAGAATCTTGTCGTCGTTGCAGAATATGTAGGAGATATTACCCACAGATTTTTGAAAACCTTGGGCGACCGCCACAATCCAACGCTTCATCAATTCCGGATTGATTTGCGGCATCTCAACGCCGTGAGTCATTATCGTTATCTCCGTCATTTCAAAAAAGCACAATCAGCTACAAAGATAATGCAAAAAAGACAGAAAAACAAAATTATTTTCGACAAGTGAAAAATCCTGTGAAAAGTTTTCGCCTTCATTCTACCCTACCCCACCGCGGCAAATCAGCCGAAGAAGAAGTAGGCGACGGCGATTCCGGTAATCGAGCCGACGGCATCGGCGAGCAGCGCAAACGGCACTGCATAGCGAGTTTTGCTGATACCTACACTACCGAAATAGACTGCCAGAATGTAGAACGTCGTGTCGGTACTGCCCTGGATACAGCCGGCAATGCGCGCCGGGAGGCTGTCGACGCCGAACGTGTTGCATACGTCGACCATCAAGCCGCGGCTACCCGTACCGCTCAACGGTTTCATCAACGCCGTCGGAAGTGTTTCCACCCAGTTGGTGTCGAAACCCATAGCGTCGACGAGAGCAGCAATGGCGTCGGTGATTAGCGACATTGCGCCCGAAGCGCGGAACATGCCGATGGAAACAAGGATTGCCACCAAATAGGGAATGATTGTTACAGCCGTTTTAAAGCCATCCTTGGCGCCTTCGATGAAGTTGTTGTAGACGTTTATTCGCTTGCGAAGTCCTGCCACGAGGAAGCCTATAATCACGCTTAGAAGGAGGAAATTTGCAGCAAATGAACTGTAGCGTTGCATTGTTGCCGGGTCGAGCGAAGAGAAGAACCATACAATTCCGACAACAACTGCAATCAGACCTAAGAGCCACGCGACGATAACGCGGTCGAGCACGTTTATGCGTTGTTTGATGCAGAGCGCAAGGAGTCCGACAACGGTTGCAACGAACGTCGCTATTAATATAGGTATAAAGACGTCGGTCGGATTAGCCGCGCCGCAACTTGCGCGATAGGTCATAATTCCGATGGGTATGAGCACGAGTCCCGATGCATTAAGAATGAGGAACATCAACATAGCGTCGGTCGCCGTATCTTTCTTCGGATTGAGTTCTTGCAACTGCTGCATGGCTTTAAGTCCGAGAGGCGTCGCCGCATTGTCGAGTCCGAGCATATTCGCCGAGACGTTCATAAAAATCGAACCCATCGCCGGGTGATTTTTCGGCACGCCCGGAAAGAGTCGCGAAAAGAGCGGACTGACCAA
>JAQXVL010000173.1 GCA_029224905.1 Bacteroidales bacterium | reverse complement strand
ACTAACTACATTGCAGTAATGCCGACCAACCTATACGGACCGAACGACAATTTTGACCTCGTCAGCAGTCACGTTTTGCCGGCAATGATTCGTAAGATGCACCTCGCGCGCCTTCTTAACGAAGGCGATTGGGACGGACTGCGCCGCGACCTTGACCGACGCCCGGTCGGCGACGTCGACGGCTCGGCTTCGCAACAAGTCATCATCGACACGCTCGCCGGCTACGGCATTTCGCCCGACGCGCTAAGCCTATGGGGCTCCGGACGCCCGATTCGCGAATTCTTGTGGAGCGAAGACATGGCAGATGCTTCGGTTTTCGTGATGGAAAACGTCGATTTCAAGGATACATATAATCCCGACGACCGCGACATTCGCAACTGCCACATCAACCTCGGCAGCGGTCGCGAAGTGACCATCGCACAACTTGCCGAACTCGTTCGCCGCGCTGTCGGCTATGCCGGAAAGATTCTTTGGGATTCGTCGAAACCCGACGGCACAATGCGCAAACTCACCGACGTCAGCCGCCTCCACAGCCTCGGTTGGCATCACCGCATGGAAATCGAAGACGGCGTGCCTGCCCTTTATAAATGGTATGTCGACAACCTTTAATCCTTAAAAATAACACAACAATATATGCAAAAGAAACTATCGGCTGCAACGATTTGTGTGCAAGGAGGCTATAAGCCCAAAAACGGCGAGCCTCGCGTATTGCCTATCTATCAGAGCACTACATTCAAATACGATACAACCGAACAAATGGCGCGACTCTTCGACCTTGAAGACGAAGGCTATTTCTACACTCGTCTGCAAAACCCGACCAACGACGCCGTAGCACGCAAGATTGCCGACCTCGAGGGCGGTGTGGCGGCTATGTTGACTTCCTCCGGTCAGGCGGCAAACTTCTATGCCGTGTTCAATATTTGCGAAGCCGGCGACCATATCGTCGCTTCGTCGGCTATCTACGGCGGAACGTTCAACCTCTTTGGCGTGACGATGAAAAAACTCGGCATTGACTGTACTTTCGTCGACCCGGACGCTCCCGACGACGTTATCAGCGCGGCTTTCCAACCGAATACGAAAGCGCTTTTCGGCGAAACTATCGCCAATCCGGCGATGGCGGTGCTCGACATCGAAAAGTTTGCGCGCATTGCACATAGCCACGGCGTGCCCTTGATTGTCGACAACACCTTTGCAACGCCTATCAACTGCCGTCCGTTCGAGTGGGGTGCCGACATCGTTACTCATTCGACCACGAAATATATGGACGGCCATGCGATGGCTGTCGGCGGTGCTATTGTCGATAGCGGCAACTTCGACTGGCAGGCGCATGCCGAACGCTTCCCCGGCTTGACTACGCCCGACGAATCGTACCACGGCATTACATATACCGAAAAATTCGGCAAAATGGCTTATATCACCAAAGCCACGGCTCAACTGATGCGCGACCTCGGCTCTATTCAGTCGCCGCAAAATGCGTTCTTGCTCAACGTAGGGCTCGAAACGCTCCATCTGCGCGTGGCTCGTCACTGTCAGAACGCTCTTGCCGTTGCAAACTTCCTGAACAGACATCCGAAGGTTGCATGGGTGCGCTATTGCGGACTCCCCGGCGACAAATATCACGCACTGGCGCAAAAGTATTTGCCCAACGGCTCATGCGGCGTACTATCGTTCGGCGTTAAAGGAACGCGTGACGATGCCGCTCGACTGATGGACGCTTTCCGATTTATTGCGATTGTAACGCACGTCGCCGATGCGCGTACATGCGTGCTCCATCCGGCAAGCCACACGCATCGTCAACTTTCTGACGAGCAACTCATCGAAGCCGGCGTTGCTCCCGACTTGATTCGCCTATCGGTCGGCATCGAAGACCCCGACGACATCATCGAAGACCTCAGCCAAGCGCTCGAGAAACTTTAGATTTATAATGCACAAATAAAAACTGCACCGCCGACCGTCGGCAGTGCAGTTTTTCTTGCATAAGTCTTTGACTAATATTTCTCGTCGGCCGACGTTGTTTCGATTTCTTTGCGAGTGATTTTGCGCTTGTCTAACGAATACCATGCGTAGACGATGTAGGCGAGTACGAACGGTATGAGAAGCGAAACTATGCTCATCACGGTCAGCGTGAATTCGCTCGACGAACTGTTGCGTATCGACAGCGAATTGGTCACGTCAATCAGCGACGGATAGTAGGCTGTGTCGTTGTAGCCCAACAGCCAGAACAGCGTGAGCACGACGAGCACAACACCCAATCCCGAAAGCCAAATACCTTTCTTATATCCTGCACGAAGAATGGTTGGCACAATTCCGCCGAGCACAAGCAACGTGCCGACAACAAATACCGCCAGACACCACCACATCTCGATGGCGTTGTCGAGATATTTATAGTCTTGCCACGAAGCGGCACCGTCGACCGACGACACGCCCTTCGACGTAAACAGAACGGCTACAAATGCCAAGAAGAGCACAACGAATATCGCGGCATCGCAGAGCAGATGTCGGCGAAGTTTGTCTTCCAGCGGTTGGTCGGAAATGTTGTTGACCAGATAGAGTGCGGCAAGCGTGCGTGCCAGGAAGAGCAACATAAATCCGAGCAGCAGGTTTTTCCAGCAGAAGATTGCTTCCAAGCCGTGAAGCGGACCCCATTGCGAGATGGTAGAACTTGCGCTGTTGAGGATGTTGGTCTTCGTTACGGTAAATTCCGCGCCGAAAAACATTGTACCGACGGCAACACCGATGAGCACTGGTGCCAGAAATCCGTTGACGGCGAGCAACGTGTCGTAGAAGCGGCTGCCATAGACGTTTCCGTCTTTTTTGCGGTATTTATACGATACGGCTTGAACGACGAACGTAAATAGTATCAGCATCCAGAGCCAATATGCTCCGCCGAA
The DNA here is from genome assembly GCA_029224905.1 of Bacteroidales bacterium. GTDB lineage: Bacteria > Bacteroidota > Bacteroidia > Bacteroidales > Muribaculaceae > Limisoma. Next base: position 5,708 of record JAQXVL010000173.1, on the reverse strand, counting down.
ACTTGTTGAGTAGAATAGGGGAAATGAGGCGAAAAATGCACCGCCGAACACTACCAACGTAGTGAATGTCAATTCCCATTTTTTGCCGAGCGAGTTCACTATGATTGATTTTTCGGCGTCGTCGGGCAGACATACCAAAAGCGACTGTCCACCTTGAACGAACATTAAGAATACGAGTAGCGCTCCGAGGATGCTGATGAGCAGCCACCAGTAGTTCTGTAGAAATGCGTAGGTTATCATGATTCAATTATTTTACGGTTTCTAAATCGGCTTTTGATTTCTTCGAAATTTGTTTGCAGATGATGCAAATGTCGGCAACGAGCAGTGCCGTGAAGATTACGGCGAAGATGCAGAACGTCGTTTGAACGTAGCCGGCGCTGATGTCGGAGATGGCTATGCAGTTTGGCATCAGGTCTTGAATTGTCCACGGTTGGCGACCTACTTCGGCAACTACCCAGCCGCTGACGCTGCAAAGGTAGGTGAGCGGAATGGCGAGTATTGCAAACTTGTAGAACCAGTCTTTCCAATTGATTCGTTCGAGCCAATTGCGTTTATAAGCAAACAGAAGCGCTGCGGCGATGAAGGCTAACAGCATACCGCCGACGATTACCATTATATGGAATGTGTAGAACGTCAGCGGCACGTTGGGCACTGCTTCGTCGACCGAATTGAGGTGTCCGTAGCCGAAGTAGTTGAAGTTTTGCGCAATTTCGCCTTTCAGCGATTCCGCTTTGGCGGTGTCACCGGCTTTGACAGCATCGTTGAATTGGCGCAGAGCCTCGACAGCCATTTTGCCGCGAGCGATACGTTCTTCGTAGGAAACGGTGTTGATGGTGTCGCCTTGCGGAGTGAGCGATACGCCCTTAATGAGGTCGTTTATGCCCGGCACGAACGTGTTGGCATCGTGGTTGGCGAGCACCGAAAGTCCGTAGGGGATAGAAATGTCGAACACAAACGGGTCTTTGCCGTCGTTGTGTGTCTTGCCCGGGGTAAGGATGCCCACGGCAACGATATCTTGCCCGATTTTGCCGTCGTAAAGTCCTTCCATTGCGGCAAGTTTCATCGGCTGATGTTTGGCAACCGTTACGGCTGAACTATCGCCCGTAGCAATAGTAGCAACGATGCCGATAAGTCCGACCCAACCGCCCACTTTGAGGCTGCGGATGCAGTGCTCCGTGTTGCGGCGGCGGAGCAACATCCAACTGCTTACGCCGATTACAAACACGCCGGCAAGGGTCCATCCGCTCATCACGGTGTGGAAGAATTTGCTGACAGCCATCGGCGATGCCACGATAGCCCAAAAGTCGACCATCTCGTTGCGCATCGTTTCCGGATTGAATTCCATGCCCACGGGATGTTGCATCCATGCGTTGGCTACCAAAATCCATAGCGCGGAGATGCTTGCACCGATGGCTGTGAGCCACGTTGATGCCAAGTGGAATTTCGGGCTGACACGATTCCAGCCGAAAAACATCACGGCGATAAACGTCGACTCCATAAAGAAAGCAAGGATGCCTTCGATTGCCAACGGTGCGCCGAAGATGTCGCCTACAAACCAACTGTAGTTCGACCAGTTCGTGCCGAATTCAAACTCCATAATGATGCCGGTAGCAACACCGATTGCGAAGTTTACGCCGAAAATGGTCATCCAAAACTTCGTCGTTGCTAACCATTTTTCGCTCTTCGTGCGGAAATAGATTGTTTCCATCACGGCTATTATCACGCCCAGACCGAGTGTCAGCGGGACAAATAGCCAGTGGTAAATGGCTGTGAGGGCGAACTGCGCTCTCGACCAGTCAACCAGTTCAATTAAGTTGTCCATTATTATTGTGTTTATTTAGTTAGTTCGTCTCTGACAATTTGTGCTTTTCCCGCATCGCTGTCGCTGCGGCTATTCAGGTAGTCGGGAAAGAGAAACAATTTAAGTACAAAAAATATGATAAACAGTTTTATTAAAATAATAGCCCACAACGTCTTACCAACGGTCATTTCTTTAAAACCGTCCACATAGAAACGTATCACTCGTGTTATCATGACTCTGTCGTTTTAGATTTTCGTTCCACAAACTTAATGCAAAAGTGGTAAAAAACATAAAATTTTCTGCATTATTTTTCTGCATCAGCCAAAAAAATCAAATATTTTTGGTAATTTTGTTCTGAAATTAAAACAGAAAAGAAATTATGGCAACTTGGTTTGAATGTAAAGTAAAGTATGATAAGTTAACGGAAGACGGCTCGCAAAAAACGGTAACAGAGCCGTATTTGGTTGATGCTCTTTCGTTTACGGAAGCGGAAGCGCGCATTACCGAAGAGATTACACCGTTCATTTCCGGCGAATTTAAGGTTACCGCTGTTAAGCGCACCAACACCGCCGAAATCTTCTGGAAAGAAGGCGGCGACAAATGGTATAAGGTGAAAGTAAACTTCTGCACTATCGACGAAAAAACCGGTAAGGAAAAGAAAACCGCCAACTACATGATGGTGCAAGCAGCCGACTTCAAAGGCGCATACGACGTGTTTATGGAAGGCATGAAAGGTACGATGGCTGATTTCGAAATCGCGCAGATTGTCGAAACGATGATTATGGACGTCTACCAAGCCGACCTGAGTGGCGCTCCGAAAACCCAAGAATAATAAAATCCCTCTGCGATGAATATCGACATAAAAGCCCGTTTGGAATCAATCCGTAGCACTCTTGCCGACGGCGTAACTCTTGTGGCTGTGTCGAAATTTCATCCGCTTGAGGCTCTCCGTGAGGCTTACGACGCCGGGCAACGCGACTTCGGCGAAAGCCGCGTGCAAGAATTAACCGTCAAAGCGGCTGAGATGCCCGCCGACGTGCGTTGGCACTTCATCGGGCATTTGCAGACCAACAAAGTGCGGCAACTTCTGCCTTGCGTGGGCTTGATCCACAGCATCGACAGCCTTCGGCTGCTTCAATGCGTCGACAAAGAGGCTCGACGAATCGGCAAAACCGTCGACGTTTTGCTCCAACTCCATGTGGCTGCCGAAGAAACGAAATTCGGCTTTACGCCCGACGAATGTGCTCGACTCGTTGAGTCGGGCGCTTTGTCGTCGCTTGCAGCCGTCAGAGTGCGCGGCTTGATGGCGATGGCTACCAATACCGACGACCTTGCTCAGGTCGAGGCGGAATTTCGTCGCGTTGGCGACCTATTCAATAGCCTCAAAGCCGGACCGTTCAGCGATAATCCCGATTTTACCGAAATCAGCATGGGCATGAGCGACGACTATCCCATTGCCATCCGTTGCGGAAGCACTATGGTCCGCATCGGAAGCAGCATTTTCGGTGAACGACAATATTGACAACTAATAAATACAAAATCTAACAAAATCCATTAACCAAAAATTTAACTTATGAGTAATCAATCGAAACAATGGGCAGCTATTATCATGATGATAGCCCTATTTGCAATGATTGCGTTCGTGACCAACCTTTGCTCTCCGATGGCAGTTATTGTAGAAAACCAGTTCGGCGCATCCGAGCTCCAATCGCAAATCGGTAACTATGCCAACTTCATTGCCTACCTCGTTATGGGTATTCCGTCGGGTATGCTCATCACAAAGTTCGGCTACAAGCGCACAGCATTGCTTGCCTTGATAGTCGGTATCATCGGTATCGCTCTCGAATATCTTTCGGGAACAATGGCAAATATGTGGGTTTACTTGATTGGCGCATTCATCAGCGGTTTCTGTATGTGTATGCTCAACACTGTTGTCAACCCGTTGCTTAACGTACTCGGCGGTGGTGGCAAGAGTGGTAACCAACTCATCCAAATCGGTGGCGCATTCAACTCGGCTGCTGCTGTTGCCGTTTATATCATTATGGGTGCGTTGATTGGCGAAGTTACCAAAGAAACCGGTATTGCCGATGCCGCTCCCGCAATGTTTATTGCTTTAGGCATCTTTGCTTTGGCATTCGTTGTGCTCCTCTTTACTAAGATTGACGAGCCCGAGCAAGCCCCTGTGCAACTTTCGCTTATCGGTGGCGCTCTTCGTCATCGTCATTTCGCACTCGGCGCACTCGCCATCTTCCTTTATATGAGTGTCGAAGTAGGTACTCCTACCTATATGATTAAATATCTCAACACCGAATGTGGTGTAGCCGTAGGTGTTGCAACGCTGATTGCCGCCGTTTACTGGTTTGCAATGTTCATCGGTCGTTCGGTGGGCGGTGCAATTGGCGGTAAGGTATCAAGCCGCGCCATGGTTAGCACCGTGGCAACCGTTGCCATTGCGTTGCTCGTGTTCGGTATAGTTGCTCCCGACGACATCAAGTGCAGCGTTCCCGGCGTGGATTGGGCAAACCTTTCGCTCGTTTGGGTAGACGTTCCTGTTGGCGTCGTTGCCTTTATCCTTGTCGGTCTGTGTACTTCTGTAATGTGGGGTGGCATCTTCAATATGGCAGTCGAAGGCCTTGGCAAGTATACAGCCGCCGCTTCGGGTATCTTTATGACAATGGTATTCGGTTGCGCCGTTATGGTTGGCTTACAAGCATGGTTTGTCGACTTCACCGGAAGTTATCTCCAAAGCTATTGGATTCCGGTAGCATGTGCGGCCTACATCCTCTTCTACGCACTTATAGGCAGCCGTGTAAAGTCTGAAAATTAATCGATTACGCCCAACGCGGCGTTACGTCAAAACAACGAGGGTCGCACCGCACCGCGACCCTCGTCTTTTTGTGTCTATATCTCCTTGCTATTGTTTTTTGTAATTTTCTTTTGTTCGCGTTCAAAGTTTTCGAGGAAGTGTATTTCTACCGGGGAGAGTTTGTTCTTGGTACGTTCTTTAAACTTGTCGTATTCTCTGTCAGCCTTTTCTTTAGCCAATTTTGCGGAAATTTTACCGGCATGTGTTAGTATGTCTTTTCGTGAGAGTCGAAGGAAATCGTCAAGGATGTTTATCCAGTCTTTCATATACATCGGACGATGCTCTTCTGCCTGCATTTCGGCAAAATCGAGATAGAGGCTTACTATGCGGTTCAAGGATATTATCTCTTCTTTCGTCAGATAGTTCTTTGCAACCTCAGCTTCGGGCTTGGTGGGCATGGCTCCAGACCATGTAGTTAGTCCCATGAAGTCCTTTTGTGAATCAGCTCGCTCGTAGATAATTTCGGCTGCCGTGTGCCCATGGACAGAGTAGTGCATCTTGTTCTGTACCGTTTTGAAGAACTGCTGTGTCATTTCCACTCGTGGGTCATAGTCGATGCTGAGGGCATATATTTCGAGCACCTTACGGTAGAACACCTTCTCACTTGAACGAATGTCTCTGATACGGGCAAGCAGTTCGTCGAAGTAATTCCCACCGCCGGCACGTTTCAACAAATCATCATTCAGAGCAAAACCTTTCACGATATATTCCTTTAGCACCTTGGTTGCCCAAATCCTGAACTGAACACCACGATAAGAGTGAACCCGATAACCGACGCTTATGATCATGTCGAGGTTGTAGAAGGCAATCTTCCTCTCCACCTTTCGTACGCCCTCATTTTGAACAGTTGCAAAAAATGCAACAGTTGCCGCTTCTTCCAGTTCACCATCCTCCAACACATTCTTTATATGTCTGGATATGGTAGATTTGTTTCTCTGAAAAAGTTCCGCCATTTGGTCTGCCGAGAGCCACACAGTGTCGTTCTCCAATCTGACCTCTATCTTCGATTCACCATCGGGCGTTTGGTATAATATGATTTGT
>JAQXVL010000172.1 GCA_029224905.1 Bacteroidales bacterium | reverse complement strand
ATATATTGTAACCGGAGTCCCCAATGCTGAGAAGATGGAGCAAGAAATCATAAGTACGTTGCGTTCACGCACCAAGTTCAATTCTCTAATATCTGGGAAAGCGAAGCTATATGATATCGACGGAAAGAAAGTTTTGGCTTTTGAGATTCCATTGTCACCACACCGTCCAATTGCTCTAAAGAGCAACGGTGACGTTTATATTCGTACAGGAAGCGGAGATGCGCTTGCCTCTGATTTGGAAATTGATGCAATAATACGCGATAGTGCTTTTGGCTCTAAATCTGAAATGGAAGTGCCAAATTCAGGATTCGATGATATTAATAGAGAATCAATAGCTTCATATCGTAGTTATCTGCGTGATTACAATCGGGCTCTTTCTTATCCTGACCTTGACGACAAAGAATTTTGCTCAAAATTGAATATCGTTCTTGCCTCGGGCAAACTCTCATACGGAAGTCTTCTTATGTTTGGTAAACGGGATTCGGTACTCAAAGCGGTTCCTAATTTTTGGATTGACTATATAGAAATACCGGGTGAATCATACGAGAATGCTCAACAGCGTTATAATTATCGCATGCCGGAGCAGGATAATATTTGGGAATCCTTTCAGTTGATTATGAGGCGACTCCATAATTTCGTGGATGCACCATACATAGAAGGCCCGGATATTTTTGGAACGGAGGATAATTCGCAATTATTCTGTTTACGCGAAGGGGTTGTGAATTTTTGTGCTCATACAGATTATTTTGCGGCTGCACATCCAACGATTCGAGTGTTCTCCGATAGAATATCAATGCAGAATCCGGGAAGATTCATACTTGATGCAGATGAGTTCCGAAGCCGGATATTGTCAATGCCTCGCAATCCGAGCATCATAAAATTTTTCCGTTATCCTAAGCTGGCTGAAAACGCAGGTTATGGAATTGAGAAAATTTTTCGTTGGGAACGATTGACAGGGAAGCCTGTAATTTTTCACAGTGACCTTTTAGTTTCGACGGTTGAATATCCAATTTCTCGCAAACTTGGCGAGAATAACGGCGAGAATAATGGCAAACTTGGCGAGAATAATGGCGAGAATAATGGCAAACTTGGCGAGAATAATGGCGAGAATAACGGCAAATATGGCGAGAATATCATCCTTGAAGCAATAAGAAAAGATGTATTCATTTCTCAACCGAAGTTGGCGGAGCTAACAGGATTCTCTCAAAGAAAAGTCAATCGCATTATTGCTGCATTAAGAGATGCAGGTAAAATACGACGTATAGGCAAGACAAAGGGAGGTCATTGGGAAATTATTGATTAATAGAATCGCCCCTAAATATACATGCTGAAATCATTTCGACATGAGAATTTTTGCAATAATCCGGCTTCACCGTCGAGCACACCGTTGCCGAAATCAAAGAGTTCTTGAAAAAGTAATTTCAAAGAGTTCTTGAAAAGATAATTCCTTATCTCAATCCATCAAAGCTGCGTCCCCCGGCGCAGCTTTTTTTTGCTTTTTCAGGTAAATGTTGCTAAATTTGTCGGCAACTAAACTCTTCATAGCAATGAAACGAATCTTCGTATGGGCTTTGCTCACTGTCGTCGCCGTTGCATCGGCGCAAGCTTTCGACTACAAAAGCGGTCGCGCAAGCCTGTCGCCATACCCGGAGCGTAACGCCACGGTGCAATATCCCGACTCGCTCACGCCGGTGTTTATCAACCACGTCGGCCGCCACGGCTCGCGATATCCCGCAAGTTCGCACTTCACGATGCTCATCCACCGTGCACTGGAGCGCGCCGAACGCGAGAAGACCATCACGCCGCTGGGGCGTCAGTTCAAAGCTGACGTCGAGCGCGTTATCAGCGCCACGGCTAACCGTTGGGGCGAACTCGACTCTATCGGCGAGCGCGAGCACCGAGGCATTGCCGAACGCATGTATACCAACTTTCCGCAACTCTTTGTCGACTCGCACGTCCTGGCTATCTCTTCGTCGTCGCCGCGGTGCGTCCACAGCATGTATGCCGCAACCGGCGCGCTTGCCCGTCGAGCCAAAGGCATTAGCCTGACGACGTCGTCGGGTCCCGAATTCAGCCCGCTGATGCGCAATTTCGACCTCGACAGCCTGTATAAACAGTATCGCACCGACACTGCCTACACAAGCACATACAACCGATTTGCCGCCGCAAACATCACCATCGACCCGCTGCTGCGCATCCTCGGCGAACGGTTTCCGCTCGACTACGACAAGGTCTACGACCTCGCTTTGGCGGAATATTATGTCGTTGCCGGAATGGACTGCATGGGGCTGAAAATCGACGCGTCGAAGTATTTCACCGTCGAAGAATATCGCCGAATGTGGTCGGTGTTCAACTTCCGTCAATACCTGCTCTACTCGGCTTCGACGCTGTCGCAACGCCCTGCCCGGCTCGCTGCGCCGCTGCTCGAAGACATCATCAAATCTGCCGACGACGTGCTCCAAGGCAAGACAGTTGCCTCCGCAAAACTGCGCTTCGGCCACGCCGAGACGCTCATGCCGCTGCTGGCGCTAATGCAAGTGCCCGGATGCTACTACCTGACAAACTACTACGACACGGTTGCCGACAACTGGCGCGACTACGAGTCGTTCCCCATGGCGGCGAACCTGCAACTCGTCTACTTCACCGCCCCGTCGGGCACAGTCTACGTCCGTGCGTATCTCAACGAGAAGCCTATCAAGTTGCTCCGCGGCTCGAAGTCGGACTTCGTCAGCTGGAAGCAACTCCGTCTGCATCTCTACGAACTCCTCCCGCTCGACGACTAAGACGATTAATGACGATTAAGCGCGACTAACCGCCGCGTTTTTGCGCCGTTTTCTTGCACATAAGCGACGGATGTACTAACTTTGTAGAGCTAAGAGCGAAAACTTTCATCGCTCACGCATTGTTATACAAGAAACATTCGAGCATATGTCAAAAAAGAAAACTAACAAGACACGGAAAGCCGATTTCCAAAGCATGGTGGTCGACTTCTTCAACGAGCACCCGACAGGTTCGTACAACTATAAGCAAATTTCCTTGGATTTGGGCATCGCAAGGCGCGTCAACCAATATATGATTGCCGACATCCTCGACGACATGGTGCTCGACGGATTTCTTGCAGAACTCGTCCCCGGACGCTATCAAGCAACGCAGATAACTTCAGCCTCCGAAGGCACCTTCGTGCGCCGCAGCAACGGTAAAAACGGCGTCGTCATCGACAACACCGAAGTGCCGATTTTCGTTGCTGAACGTAACTCAAAGCACGCCCTCAACGGCGACCGCGTCAGAGTGCACCTCTCGGCGCAACGTCGTGGCGTGGAACCCGAAGCGCGCGTGCTCGAAATCATCGAGAAGAAAGAACAAACATTCATCGGAACCGTCAAGATTCAGAAATCGTTCGCTTTCCTGCAAACCGACAGCAAATTCCTCGCCTGCGACATTATCATACCGGCTGAGAATCTGAAAGGCGCAAAGAGCGGCGACAAAGCGATTGCACGAATCGTGCGCTGGGACGACGACGACAAAAATCCTATCGGCGAAATCGTCGACGTGCTCGGCGCAACCGGCGAAAACAATTGCGAGATGAACGCCATCCTCGCCGAATTCGGGCTGCCTTACGTCTATCCGAAGAAGGTGGAAGACGCCGCAAACCGCATCAAAGCCGGCATTACACCCGAAGAAATCGCGCGCCGCGAAGACTTCCGCGCTGTAACAACCTTCACCATCGACCCGCGCGACGCTAAAGATTTCGACGACGCGCTTTCGATTCGCCGCCTCGGCAACGGCAACTGGGAAGTGGGCGTGCACATCGCCGACGTGACCCACTACGTCCACCCGGGAACCGTCATCGACAAAGAAGCTCGCGAACGCGCCACGTCGATTTACCTTGTCGACCGCACAATCCCGATGCTCCCCGAGCACCTCTGCAACGGCATCTGCTCGCTACGTCCCGACGAGGAAAAACTGACTTTCTCCTGCATCTTCGAGCTCGACGACGATGCTAACATCAAAAGCCATCGCATCGGCAGAACCGTCATTAAGAGCGACCGCCGATTTACATACGAAGAAGCGCAAGAGCGCATCGAATCCGGCGAAGGCGATTTCGCCGACGAAATTCGCACACTCGACCGACTCGCCAAATGCCTCCGCCGCAAACGCTTCGAAAACGGTGCTCTCAACTTCGACCGCTTCGAGATTCGTTTCGATATCGACGAAAAGGGACACCCCATCAACGTATACTTCAAGGTGTCGAAAGACGCCAACAAACTCGTCGAAGAGTTTATGCTCCTCGCCAACAAGCAAGTAGCTACCGAAATCGGACATCCCAAAGGCAAAAAGCAACCCAAACCGTTTGTCTACCGTATCCACGACCGTCCCAACGACGACAAGATGGAAAGTTTCGCCGAAATCGCCGGCCGCTTCGGCTACCGTATCAAGCTCCGCGGCAAACGCAGCGACATCAACAATTCGCTCAACAAAATGCTCGACAAGGTCAAAGGACAACCCGAAGAAAACCTGCTCTCGATTTTGGCAATTCGCTCGATGGCTAAAGCCGTCTACTCTACCGTCAACGTCGGTCACTACGGACTCTCGTTCGACTACTACACCCACTTCACATCGCCAATACGCCGCTACCCCGACATGATGGTTCACCGCCTGCTCGAGCGTTACCTCGCCGGCGGACGCGCCGTCAACAAAGACAAACTCGAAGACGAGTGCAAGCACTCTTCCGACATGGAAGTGCTCGCCGCTAACGCCG
>JAQXVL010000171.1 GCA_029224905.1 Bacteroidales bacterium | reverse complement strand
GTTTTCTTTTTGCAACACTAAGATAAGTGAAAATTCTGACATGGCAAAATCCTGGGCAACTTTTTGTTGCTCAGGAACTTATAAATAAAGTTAAATTATAGTGTTGCGGAATTAAGGGATAATAATAATTTCTCAAACTACTCAATTTTACCAAAGATTTCAGGAAGAAAAATGATACGCGTAAGCGTATGCAAAATAGCCGAATTGGTAAATCGTTATCGGTCAGTAGTTTTCGGTTTATGTGCATTTACCCGATTAGAGCGGTTCGACGGCGATATTAGCCGAGCAACATCGCGCGTTTCAAAAAATTGAAAATTTTAGCGCAATAGCAAATCAGCTATAAATCTGATTTACAATCATATAGCAAACCAATTTGGACAACTCTAAGAAAATACAACAAAAAGATTTTGACGAAAAACTTTCAATTATAAACACGATGTAGTATCTTTGCGGAAGTAAAAAAGAACCATTAAAATCATATACTCAAAAAGTGGAAACAGTAAAGACTTATAGTTACGAAGAAGCCTTCGAGGCTTCGCGTGATTACTTCAAGGGCGACGAACTTGCTGCACGCGTGTGGGTTAACAAGTATGCGCTCAAGGACTCGTACGGCAATATCTACGAAAAGACACCGGAAGATATGCACCGCCGTATTGCTCGTGAGATTGCTCGCATTGAGCAACGCTACCCTAACGGCATGACTGAAGACCAAGTTTTTGACTTGATAAAAGATTTCAACCACATTCTGCCACAAGGAAGCCCGATGGCGGGTATTGGCAATGAATTTCAGGTCGGTTCGTTGTCGAATTGCTTTGTGATTGGTCTTGACGGTGCACCCGACTCTTACGGTGGCATTATTAAAATCGATGAAGAGCAAGTGCAGCTGATGAAGCGACGCGGCGGCGTTGGTCACGACCTGTCGCACATCCGTCCGAAAGGCTCTCCGGTGAAGAACTCGGCACTAACTTCGACCGGCTTGGTTCCGTTTATGGAACGCTACTCCAATTCGACTCGCGAAGTGGCTCAAGACGGTCGCCGCGGTGCTTTGATGCTTTCCGTAAGTATAAGTCACCCCGACAGCGAGGCGTTTATTGATGCCAAGATGACCGAGGGTAAGGTTACAGGCGCAAATGTGTCGGTGCGCATCACTGACGCATTTATGGAGGCCGCTGAAAAAGGCGAGAAATACGTGCAACGCTACCCTATCGACGGCGACGGCGAACCGTTGGTAACTCGCGAAATCGATGCGACGGCGTTGTGGCGCAAGATTGTGCACAATGCTTGGAAAAGCGCTGAGCCGGGCGTGTTGTTTTGGGATACTATCACTCGCGAATCGGTTGCCGATTGTTATGCCGATTTGGGCTTTAAAACCATTTCGACGAACCCCTGCGGAGAGATTCCACTTTGTCCGTACGACAGTTGCCGCCTGATTGCCATCAATCTTTACTCGTATGTGCTCGACCCGTTTACCGACAAGGCTCGTTTCGACTTCGACACGTTCCGTAGCCACGTAGCAGCGGCTCAACGCATAATGGACGACATCATCGACCTCGAGATGGAGAAGATTGAGAAGATTCTTGCAAAAATCGATGCCGACCCGGAAACCGAAGAAGTTAAACAGACCGAGCGCAATTTGTGGAACAAGATTCGCACAAAGACGCTGAAAGGCCGCCGTACGGGTGTTGGCACAACCGGCGAAGGCGATATGCTCGCAGCTTTAGGCTTGCGCTACGGCACGGAAGAGGCTACGTCGTTCTCTGTCGAAGTTCATAAGACATTGGCTCTTGCCGCATACCGTTCGTCGGTAGTGATGGCAAAAGAGCGCGGTGCGTTTGAAGTCTACGATGCACAACGCGAAGCGAACAATCCGTACATCAACCGTATTCGCGAAGCCGACCCGCAACTTTACGAAGATATGGTCAAATACGGACGTCGCAACATTGCGTGCTTGACGATTGCACCGACGGGTACGACCAGTTTGATGTGTCAAACGTCGTCGGGCATCGAGCCGGTGTTTATGCCCGTCTACAAACGTCGTCGCAAGGTTAATCCCAACGACCCGAACATCCATATCGATTACGTCGACGAGACAGGTGACGCATTTGAAGAATACATCGTCTACCATCACAAGTTCATCACCTGGATGCAAGTTAACGGCATCGAAGTTCGCAACAATTATACACAAGAAGAAATCGACGATTTGGTAAAGCGCTCGCCCTACTATAAAGCAACAGCCAACGACATCAACTGGCTTGAAAAAGTAAATATGCAAGGGCGCATCCAAAAGTGGGTCGACCATTCAATCAGCGTAACCATCAACCTTCCGTCGGACGTCAGCGAAGATTTGATTAACGACCTTTACATGCAAGCATGGAAAGCGGGCTGCAAAGGCTGCACGGTCTATCGCGACGGCTCGCGCTCGGGCGTACTTATTGCCACGCAGAAAGACAAGAAAACCGAAGAAAAGCCGGTGCTTGCCATCGAGGCTCACCAACTTCACAAACGTCCTATCGAGCTTGATGCCGACGTCGTTCGCTTCCAAAACAACAAAGAAAAATGGATTGCGTTTATCGGTCTTGTCAACAATAAGCCATACGAAATTTTCACCGGTCTTGCCGACGACGAAGACGGCATCTTCTGCCCCAAATCGGTTAGCAAAGGTAAGATTATCAAGGCAATCGATGAGAATGGCAACAAGCGTTACGACTTCCAATTCATCAACAAGCGCGGCTACAAGACTACTATTGAAGGACTTTCCGACAAGTTCAATCCGGAATATTGGAACTATGCGAAGCTGATTTCGGGAGTGCTACGCTACGGAATGCCTATCGAACAGGTCATCAAGTTGGTTGGCGGACTGGAACTCAACAGCGAGTCGATCAACACATGGAAGATGGGTGTGGAACGTGCGCTTAAGAAATATTTGCCGAACGGTATGCAAGCGAGCGGACAGAAATGCCCCAACTGCGGACAAGAGACGCTTGTCTACCAAGAAGGCTGCTTGATTTGCACCTCGTGCGGCACATCTCGATGCGGTTAGATATGCTCGAATAACGAATACAGCAGACACAGGCGGCAGTTTTTTTGCTCCGTCTGTGTTTGTTTATAAAAAAAATTGTATCTTTACCGCAAAATTTGATTCACTGAACATTAACCTAAATTGTATCTAAATGAAAATAACTTTTAATATTGATTATCAAACCAATTGGGGCGAATCAATATATTTGAGTGGAAACATTAAGGAATTAGGCGAAAATGCAGAGGCGTCAGCCATTCCGATGACCTACGACGCGGGAGTTTGGCGACTGTCGATAGAAGTAAGTGCTTCTCAACGTCAATTTACTTATTCCTATTTTGTAAAAGCCGGCGACACCATCATCCGTCGCGAATGGGGCAAGCCTCACGTGTTCAGCATAGGCAAGCGCGTTCGTACAGCCACGGTAATCGACCACTGGATGGATATGCCTGCCGACAAATCGTTCTATTCGTCAATGTTTACCGACGCCGTATTCCGTCGCGCTCGTCAGGAAGAAGAGCCAACCGATGCCGGCAATTTGCAAGTGCGCGTCTTTGCGCCGACAGTGCGTCCGGGCGAAGTGCTCGCAATCTGTGGCGAAGGCGATGCGTTGGGCAATTGGGACGTCAACAAGGCGCCGCGTATGAACGATGCTAATTTCCCTGAATGGGCAATCAACATTCCGCTTTCGGCTATCGATTCAAAACTCGTCTTTAAATTTGTCAAGATAGAAACAGCCACCGGCGCTGCCACTTGGGAATACGTCAACAACCGCGAATATGCTGTTGCCGCAACAGGCAAGACATCGGTTACTATTCTTGCAGGATTGCGTTTTGCCGATGCATCATCTGCTTGGAAAGGCGCAGGAACGGCTATCCCCGTATTCTCGATTCGCACGGAAGACGACTTCGGTGTGGGCGATTTTGTAAGCATTCGCCGTATGGTGGATTGGCTCGCTTTGACCGGACAAAGAGTTCTGCAAATTCTGCCTATCAACGACACAACGATGACCAACACTTGGCAAGACTCTTATCCTTATAATGCCAACTCTACGTTTGCACTCCACCCGATGTACTTGCGCCTGCAAGAACTTGGCGAAATTGCCGACGAAGGTCGCCGCGAATATTTCCGCAACTTGGCTATAGAACTTAACGCACTTCCGCAAGTCGACTACGAACGCGTAAACGAGGCAAAAACTCAATATGCACGCGAGATTTACGCACAAGTCGGAGAAGAAGTCATTGCAACGCCGGAATTTGCCGAATTCGTTGAGCACAACCGTTTCTGGTTGCGCGACTATGCGGCATTCTGCTTGCTTCGCGACAAATTCGGCACTGCCGACTTCTCGAAATGGGGCGAATATGCAACATTCAACGCCGACGCTGTAGAGGCGCTTTGCAAAGAAAATGCCAAAGAAATCAATTTCACTTACTATGTACAATACAATCTCGACAAGCAACTCCGCGAAACTGTCGACTATGCACACAGCCACAACGTAGTGCTCAAAGGCGACATTCCAATCGGCATCAGCCGTACGAGCGCAGATGCATGGTGCGACCCGGATTTATTCCATATGGATTGCCAAGCCGGTGCTCCACCCGATGACTTCTCCGTACTCGGTCAGAACTGGGGCTTCCCGACCTACGATTGGGAAGTGATGGCACGCGATGGTTATGCTTGGTGGAAAAACCGTATGGCGAAGATGGCGGAATATTTCGACCTCTATCGAATCGACCACATTCTCGGTTTCTTCCGCATTTGGCAAATACCGATGACAGCCGTTCACGGTCTGCTCGGCACGTTCAACCCGGCAATGCCCTATACGCCCGACGAACTGCGCAACAACTACGACTTCTGGATTGACGTCGACACGCACACACGTCCGTACATTCGCGATTACTTCCTCCACGACTTTTTCGGCGAATACACTCAAGAAGTTAAAGAGCAATATCTCAACGAAGTTACCCCGGGCAAGTATGCATTGAAAGAATTTGTTGACAATCAACGCAAAGTTGCCGACCACTTTGAAACTCTTGAGAAAAACGAAAAGAATAAGCGCATTTGTGACGCCTTGATGGGATTGCTCGACGAGGTACTCTTCATCGAAGATGCCAACGAAAAAGGCAAATATCATCCGCGCATCTCCGCACAATTCACCTATTCATATCGCGCACTCAACGATTACGAAAAATGGTGCTACGACCGTATGTACAACGACTTCTTCTACCATCGTCACAACGGATTCTGGTATGGACGCGCAATGCAAAAACTTCCGGCATTGGTCGACTCGACATCGATGCTCGCATGCGGCGAAGATTTGGGTATGATTCCCGACTGCGTTCCGGCAGTGATGAGCAGTCTGCAAATTTTGTCGCTTGAAATCCAACGCATGCCGAAAGACCCCAAAGTAGAGTTCGGCAATCCGCACCACTACCCTTATCTGTCGGTTTGCACAACGTCGACACACGACATGGGCGGCATCCGCGCTTGGTGGGAAGAAAACCCGGAAAAGTCGCAACATTTCTACAACTCGATGCTCGGTCGTTCGGGACAAGCGCCCTACTTCGCCGAGCCGTGGATTTGCGACATCATCCTCGACCAACACATGTATTCTCCGGCAATGCTTACCATACTGCCGTGGCAAGATTGGATGTCGATAGATGCTGAATTGCGCCGCGAAAATCCCGCCGACGAGCAAATCAACGTGCCTGCTATCTCGCGTCACTACTGGCGCTACCGCATGCATATGACGGTTGAACAACTCCTCGGTGCCGACAAATTCAATCACATCGTCAAAGATAAAGTATCTCGCTCCGGCAGATAATTGCCATCGTTTGTCGAAAAAAATACCACTTAGCGATTTGGTCAACTAAGTGGTATTTTTTTTGTAACCATCCGAAATAAGCCGTTCGGATGTGGCAAAAAAAACCTCACGAGGTTATTCGTGAGATTTTTTATAATAGAA
>JAQXVL010000170.1 GCA_029224905.1 Bacteroidales bacterium | reverse complement strand
GCTTTTTGTCCATACCGAAGTTTGTACAACGGTGCTGAACGAACATATCGAATTCTTCGAAACTACCCTCATCGAGGAGTTGTGCTATTCGCTCGCGCGCTGTGTATTTGCCTCTGGCGTGCTGCTTCTCGATAGCCTTTTCGCCACCGCCGAGACGAGCCTGCTCGCGTAATGCGATTAGACGCTGAACTTTCTCAAGTTGACTGCTCATATTGATTTTTTGAATTAATTAGGAAATCTAATGGATTGAATTATTCGGGTTTTTCGCATAGTTCTGTCAACACGCCGAGAGTCGATTTCGGGTGAAGGAAAGCGATGTTAAGACCTTCAGCACCTTTGCGAGGAGCTTTGTCGATAAGGCGAACGCCTTTAGCTTCTACTTCGGCAAGCGCTGCCGCTACGCCGTCGGTAGCGAATGCGATGTGGTGGATGCCTTCGCCGCGCTTTTCGATGAATTTTGCCACTGCACTTTCTTCGCTTGTCGGCTCGAGAAGTTCAATCTTTGTTTGTCCGACTTTGAAGAACGCTGTCTTCACTTTTTGATCAGCTACTTCTTCGATTGCGTAGCATTTGAAACCAAGAACTTGTTCGTAATAAGGAATTGCTTCGTCAAGGCTCTTGACAGCGATTCCAAGATGCTCAATGTGAGAAATATTCATAATACTATAAATTAATGTTAGTTTCACTTTTCTTGCGACGTCATTCAACGGCGCAGTTTACCTGGCAAATTTACTACTTTTTTTTATTATAGCGGGTGTTTACGGAATTTTATTTGGTCTCTAAGTATAAAAAAATGTATAAAAAATAGAATAATGCACTAATCACATAATCAACGCTACTTCGTCGCCAAAGTTTTAGCCTCTTTTTCCCGGAACTGACAACCTTTTCAGGAATAAAACAAAACTATTGTAAACCATATTAGTTAATCGCCCTCAAATCTGTCAAGTCTTTTTAGGGAAAGTCAATTATCAGCACACAAATTAACACGATTTAACCGGGGATGGGTAAATCCGTAGGCTATAATTATTAAATTTGCAGAAAACATATGCTTATTAAATTAGACTAAAACATATGAAAAAGATTATTAAAAAATTTTGGATATTAGCCATACTATTATCTGTGGGATTATCCGGCTATGCTTACGATTTTGAAGTTGATGGTATATGTTATGGTAAAAACAGCGATGGAAAGACTGTGAATTTGACGGTTAAAGAATATAATTACAACTCTTATTCCGGTTCGGTTGTGATTCCTTCAAAAGTAACCTATAGCGGCACAACCTACTCTGTCACTTCGATTGGTGATTTGGCATTCAAGGGTTGTAGCGGACTGACATCGGTGACCATCCCCAACTCGGTCACTTCGATTGGTGTTTTGGCATTCATGGATTGCAGCGGACTGACATCGGTGACTATCCCCAACTCGGTCACTTCGATTGGTTTCAGAGCATTCTCTGGTTGCAGCGGACTGACATCGGTGACCATCCCCAACTCGGTCACTTCGATTGGTGTTTTGGCATTCATGGATTGCAACGGATTGACATCGGTGACAATCCCCAACTCGGTCACTTCGATTGGGGAAAGGGCATTCTATAATTGCAGCGGACTGACATCTGTGACAATCCCCAACTCGGTCACTTCGATTGGAGAATATGCATTCTGTAATTGCAGTGGACTGACATCGGTGACTATCCCAAACTCGGTCACTGAGATTGGTAATTGGGCATTCTCTGGATGCAGCCCCAACATACGTTTTGTGAGATTTTAAGCGAATGAAAGAAGATAATGGACAAGGCGATATCGAAACCATCGACTCGGATTCGGTGAGTGTCACTGCTGCGGGTGGCGCTATACGTGTAGAAGGAGCGGAAGGTGCTGAGGCTGAAGTTTATTCGCTCAGCGGTGCGTTGCTCTATCGCGGCACGGATTCGACAATCGCACTGCCGCGCGGAATCTATATCGTCAAAGTGGCTGGAACGACTACGAAAGTGATATTGTAAATATAATACATATTAACTAAAAGCGCGTCTATCTCGGGCGCGCTTTTTTGTGTCGGATGGAGAGTGGAGAGGTAAGGGGTAAGAGGGGATGGATGGATGGATGAATGAGTGGACGAAACGAACGTAGGGTCGCTGTTCGGTGCGACCCTACTATGGGATTGACGTTGCCAAGAGGCGAGCCTCTGCTCAAATATTTGTTGTGACACAGGCTCTAAAAAGCCTGTAATAATTTACTTTACAAACGTCTTATACTGATACGGCGAAAGTGTTCCTTCGAGGGTAATGTTCATGCTGCTCATATTCGATTTGACGGTTGCGCTGCAACGGTCACCGTTTTTAGGCAAGGTAAAAAAGACGTCGGCTTTGATGTTTGAGCCGTTGACGGTCATTCGGAACACCAGATTGCCTTTCTTGTCCAACTTGTTTTCGACGTGCGTGATGCGTCCTTGGCAGGTAAAACCGCCGATGCCGTTAAAGCCTGTCATGCCTCGTTCGAGGGCGATTTGTACGGTTGCTTCATCGTCATGAACGAGGACGAAATTGGTATTTTCGTTGACGTATGTCGTTTTGCCGTAACGGTCACGTAGGCGGTCGGCAACGATGACGAAGCGCATTCCGTCGATTGCCGAACGGAGAACACTGAATCGGAGAGAGTCGTTGCGCTGCTCAATGGCTTCGCGTTGTGCTTTCTCCCGTTTTTCGAGTTCTTTCTTTTCTTTTTTCGACAATTCCGGAGCCTCGTCGGCACGCACCATCGGCACTCCGACGAAGAGTAGCAGAACAGCCAAAATCAATGATTTCATAACAAATGTGATTAAAAAATGATTCACTACTAACGACCGGTGTCGTTTGGCGCAGTTGCATCAAATCCACACCGCTCGAACATTGCAAAATCGTCGGCAACATCGTTGCCGGAGGTAGTCAGCAAGTCGCCAATCATCGTACCGTTCATGCCGCCGTGAAGCATACGCTCCACCGACTGCAACGAAAGTCGCGCGCGTCCTCCGGCAAAGCGAATCACCTTGTCGGGAAGGATGAGTCGGAAGATGGCAACGGTGCGGATAATCTCTTCTTCGCTGATGAGCGGCGTGTTCTCAAGAGCCGTTCCTTTGATGGGATTAAGCACGTTGATTGGCACCGAATCGACGCCGAGTTGCTTGAGTTCGAAAGCAAAGCGGACGCGTTGCTCCATCGATTCGCCCATACCGATAATACCGCCGCTGCACACTTGCATACCAACCGCCTTGGCGTCGGCAATAACGCGACGCTTGTCGGCTTGCGTATGAGTGGAGCAAAGTGTCGGAAAGACGTCTGACGAAGTTTCCATATTGCAGTGATAGCGACGCACACCGGCTTCATAAAGGCGCTCGAGGGTCGGCTTGTCGACGAGTCCCATCGAGCAGCAAAGGAAGAGTTTGGTCTGCTCGGCGAGGCGACGGTAGCCGACACAAAATTTTTCGACGTCGCGAAGCGACACCTTTCTGCCGGAAGTTACCATAGCAAACCTGTGCACGCCGTACTGTTCGTTACGTTTAGCCAACTCGAGGAGTCGGTCGGAGTCGACGAGCTCGTACTCTTCGATGCCGGTATGAAATTTATGCGA
Source organism: Bacteroidales bacterium (assembly GCA_029224905.1). Taxonomy (GTDB): domain Bacteria; phylum Bacteroidota; class Bacteroidia; order Bacteroidales; family Muribaculaceae; genus Limisoma. The sequence goes on along the minus strand of JAQXVL010000170.1, from coordinate 4,402 downwards.
TTGAGAGCACCACTTGCAGTCTTCGCTACAACGTCCGCTGCGAGCGTTGATAATCGAACAAGTATCCATTGCGTTGCCGCAATACTCTTTTCTGACGCGGTCGGCGGCATCACAAAGAGCATCGAGGTCAGCATTTTGCGCTATGTCGAGAGCCTGTTCGGGTGTCAACGTCGACAGATCAAGATTGTTTAAATTATACATTCTTTAATGAGATTAGGTTGTTTTGCACTGCAAAGTTAGCGGCGCAACAACAAACGCACAATACCACAGTTGTGGTATATCAAGTTAGCAAAAAGAGCCTGCTTCACGACAAACGCCGTGAAACAGGCTCTTTGTATGTGCAAATTACTTCGCCTTAGCCTCAACATCGGGAGCAATGAGCTTGTAGCCCTTGCCGTGGATGTTGATGATTTCGATAGAATCGTCGGGTTTGAGGTGTTTGCGGAGTTTTGTGATGTAGACGTCCATACTACGAGCGTTGAAGTAGTTGTCGTCAATCCAAATGGTCTTGAGAGCAAAGTTGCGTTCGAGTATTTCGTTGACGTGAGCGCAAAGGAGGCTGAGAAGTTCCGACTCCTTGGTGGTAAGTTTGGTAGTTTTGTCGTCAATCATAAGCACTTGCTTCTGAGTGTCGAAGGTAAACTTACCAATCTTGTACATAGTGATTTCTTTACCTTTTTTGCCTTTTACGCGGCGGAGAATCGCTTCAATTCTGAACACGAGTTCTTCCATGCTGAAGGGCTTGGTAATGTAGTCGTCAGCACCGATTTTGAAGCCTTCAAGGATGTCCTCTTTTAGCGATTTCGCCGTAAGGAACATAATGGGCACTTCGCTGTTGACAGTGCGCACCTCTTGAGCGAGGGCGAAACCGTCTTTTTTCGGCATCATTACATCGAACACGCACAAGTCGTATTTCCCTTTCAGGAACGCTTTGTAGCCTGCTTCTCCGTCGGGACAGAGGTCAGCGTTGTAACCTTTTGCCTGGAGATACTCTCTAAGCAACATGCCGAGATTTTCGTCGTCTTCACAAAGTAGAATACGCAATCTTTCTTCCATAATTTTAATCGTTTATTATTGGTAATGTTATTATAAATTTCGAGCCTTTACCGAGCTTGCTTTCGGCACGAATGTGCCCTTTGAGTTCGGTTACCATTTTCTGTACGTAAGCCAAACCGAGACCGAAGCCTTTGACGTCGTGGCGGTTGCCGGTCGACACGCGGTAGAACTTTTCGAAGATTCTCTTGACGTCTTCTTCTTTCATACCGATACCGTTGTCTTGGATGGTTATCTCGATTTTCTTATCGTTGATGTTTTTAGTGGTCACGGTCAGTTCGAGAGGCACATCGTCTTTGCGATACTTGACGGCATTGTCGAGCAGATTGAAGATGACGTTGGTGAAATGCATCTCGTCGACGTTGACAATCGGGTCTTCGGCATCGAGATGACTATCAATTTTGCCACCGTACTTCTCCACCTTGATTTTGAAGGTGTTGACGATGTTTTCGATGGCTGCGTTTGCGTCGATATCTTGCAGCTTGAGGGTAGCCTTTTGGCGGTCGAACATCGACATTTGCAGCACTTTTTCGACTTGGAAACGAAGACGCTTGGTTTCGTCGCCAATGACGGTCGACACGTGCTGGAGCATCGTCGGACTCTTGCGCACGCTGTCGTCGCTGAGCATCTGCGCCGCCAACGAGATGGTAGATATCGGCGTCTTGAATTCGTGGGTCATGTTGTTGATAAAGTCGTTTTTCATCTCCGAAAGTTTCTTCTGGCGGAATGCCAAGATGATTGTCAGCACGAATATTATCAGCAATATAAGCGTAAAGACGAACGCCGGAATCATAAACTTAATCGACGAGAAGAGCAGTTTGCCCAGGTCGGGGAAATAGACGCGAATGTTGTGACGACGTATTTCCGGGTCGTTGGGAAAAAGCGTTTGAGCGACAATCTCTTGTTCGGGTGCATTTTCGTCAAATCCTTCGGTTTTGAACACAATGTGACCTTTGCGGTCGACGATGCTATATTCGAACGGGATTGAGATGCCGTTGTTTTCCAACTCTGTTTTGAGAAACGACTTGACGATTGCCGAATCGGCACGCTCCGTAATCGGGCGATTGCTCGACTGATTGAGAATGTTGATAATCACCTCGTTAAGCAAGCCTTTCTGATAGAGATATTGCTCTTTGAGCGATTCTTGATAGTCGGTAATCTTATCACTAAGGTCGTTACCCTTGCTGCTCTTGAGCGTATAAGGCTTGATTTCTTGGGTCGACATGTTGACCGAGCCGGGCGCCGGGTCGAAGATGCTCTGCTCGATAATCATCATATCTTCTTCGAGATATTTTCGAGTCTCGTTTTGCTCCAGAGCGGTAGTCAGCGAATAAAGGCTGCGCTTTGCACCTTCGCGGAAGTGCTGCGCACGCATATCTATCATCTGCTCCATATACATAAACTGCATATAAAGGAGGCCGGCAAACGTCAGCGCCATGACTATTGTCAATATCCAGATGGTCGATTTTTTCATTGTTGTTCCTTCCTTTTTTATATTTGGATTGCTATCCGATGGCAAATTTACAAACTAATTCTTAATTTCCAAGCGGATTTTAAATAAATTTTTATGAATTAATTAAATTCCACGCAATTAATGCTAATTTAACTATTCACCCCATTAATGCCGCGGAAATTCCAAAAATATTTAAAGCAAATTATATACAATCGCCTGAAATTATAATTTAATAACACAATTACGCGGCAGAATGTTCACAAACCGAGTTAACATTTTCGGCAATCGCACACAAATTTGACGAAAAATTGGCTAAATTCGCACAAAAACGAGCATTATCGAACGAGTCTTGGCAGGTAACAAGCACCCGTCTGGAAGAAAAAATTTACGCAAAAACACATAAATAAATAGAAATAACGAAATTTTTATCTAATTGAATTTCGCTATGTGATAAATATTTGTTTCCTTTGCACCGTTTTTTGTGTTTTAAGAATATGGAAGTTTTTAGAACTGTAAAAGAATTTGAGTCGGCGACCGCCGGAAAGCGGTCAGAAGGCAAGAGTGTAGGGCTTGTACCAACCATGGGCGCCCTCCACGAGGGACACCTGTCGCTTGTCGAGCGAGCACGCCGCGAGAACGACTATGTAGCCGTCAGCGTGTTCGTCAACCCCACACAATTTAACAACAAAGAAGACCTGCGCACCTACCCTCGTACCGAGGAGCACGACTTTGCGCTGCTCAGCGCAGCCGGAGTCGACGCCGTATTTGCTCCGTCGGTCGAAGAAGTATATCCCGAGCCCGACACACGCGTGTTCGACCTCGGCCCCGTTGCCGAAGTGATGGAAGGCAAATACCGCCCCGGACACTTCAACGGCGTTGCACAAATCGTCAGCAAACTCTTCCGCTACGCAAACCCGACACGCGCCTACTTCGGCGAAAAAGATTTCCAACAGATAGCCGTGATTCGTCGCATGGCGCAGCTCGAAGGCTTCGACCTTGAAATAGTGTCGTGCCCCATCCGACGCGAAAGCGACGGACTCGCTCTGAGCAGCCGCAACGTGCGTTTGACAGCCGAACAGCGAAAGTTGGCACCAAATATTGCCAAAATATTGTTCGAAAGTTGTAACTTTGCAAAGTTGCACACCGTGGCAGAGACCATCGACTTCGTAGTCGACTCGATAAACGCAATCGACCAAATGCGCGTGGAATACTACGAAATCGTCGACGGAATAACCATGCAGGCAGTCGACAGTTGGCAGAGCAGTGACTACATCGTTGGTTGCATCACTGTCTACTGCGGCGAAGTGCGACTGATTGACAATATTTGCTACAAGAAATAACAACGAATAATGCAGATAGAAGTATTAAAGTCGAAAATACATCGAGCAACGGTTACCAATGCCGACCTTAATTATATAGGTAGCATAACCATCGATGAAGACTTGATGGACGCAGCCGGCATCGTAGCCAACGAGCGCGTCTACATCGTAGACAACAACAACGGCGAACGCATCGACACGTATGCCATACCGGGTCCGCGCGGCGGAGGCGACATCTGCCTCAACGGTGCGGCAGCGCGCCGTGTATATCCCGGCGACGTGGTCATCATTATGGCTTACGCTTGGATGAGCGCCGATGAGGCTCGCACTTTTGCACCTAAAATAGTATTTCCTGAACCGGGAACAAACAAACTGGCTAAAGAATAAACCTATTAAATAACATCAAATGTTTGAAAATTTAAGCGAAAGACTCGAGAGGTCGTTTAAGATATTAAAAGGACAAGGAACAATCTCTGAAATCAACGTAGCCGAAACGATGAAAGACATTCGGCGCGCATTGGTCGAAGCCGACGTCAACTACATCGTTGCAAAAAACTTTACCAACACCGTTAAAGAA
>JAQXVL010000169.1 GCA_029224905.1 Bacteroidales bacterium | reverse complement strand
CTCGCCGACGTCATCGTGGCAGAACCTTCGGTAATCCCCGTTGTCAACCGCTTCGGCATCTCGCTTGGCGTGGGCGACAAAACCACCGACGAGATTTGCCGTGAGCGCGGCATTGACGTCAACTTCTTCCTGACAATCATCAATGCCTACATCTTCGAGTCGTTCTATCCCGACAAGCACTTCCGGTCGTTCGGCGCTCGCGAAGTGATCGACTACCTCCGACAGACCAACGAATCGTACGTACGCAACCAACTACCCAACATCGAACGCCACTTCAATGCACTGATAAGCCGTAGCAACTCCGCCAACAACCTGTCGCTGCTCTTCGACCTCTACAAAGAAGTGCGCACAGCCATCGAGCAACGCATCGCCGACGACGTCCCATGGTTCGACCGAATACTCCACCAAGAGAGCAATCTCGACGCCTCTGCCATACAAATCAACCCCGACGATGTAAATGCCGACAACGACGACGACATCAGCGACACGCTCGACGACCTCGTTAACATGTTCGTAATCCACCTCCGCGGCGACTACGACGCCAACCTTTGCCACGCCGTGCTCTTCGCTATTATCAGTCTGAAAAAAGACATTTGCCAGAACAATCGAATTCGCAACCGCGTGCTCTACCCGCTGTCGCGAGCCATTGACAATGCTTATAACAAATAACGATGGCTACTCGAGTAAACATAATAACCGGCGACGTGCTGCTGGCTGCCGGCATCAAGCACCTGCTGCGCAACCTATTCGGAATCGATGCCACGGCAATGACCGTGCCACCCGAAAGCGGCGCCGCCGAGCAGTCGTGCGAACTTACCATCACCGACTGTAACTGCTTTGCGACGAATGCCGCCTACTTTGTGCCGCGCCGCAATCGCGTACTGCTTATCACCGACGGCGAAATGCCGACAGACCAAGGCATTGCCACCCTGAACCGCCGCGACACCGAAGACGCCATAATAGAACGTCTCGCCGACGTTGTGCGCCGCTCGTGCGCAACCGCCGACGATTCGAACCAACTCTCACAGCGCGAAATCGAAGTGCTCCGGTTCGTTGCACAAGGACTTCTCAACAAAGAAATTGCCGACCGACTCAACATCAGCATCAACACCGTGCTGAGCCACCGCAAAAACATAACCGCCAAACTCGGCATCAAAAGCGCCTCCGCCCTCAGCGTCTACGCAATCATTAACGGATACATTTAGCCGATAATATACTTTTACGCCATTTGATTAATGTAATTGAGCAAAAAGTCTTCCACTCCGATGTAGAGAATGCCCGATTCATCGTACCAGCGTACTATGTAATCCCGTACAACAACTATCTTCACAAAAGAGTCGTTTATTCTTTTTAGAGAATTGATTTCTTGCTGTCGTTTACTTTCTTCAGCAACGGTTAATGCCGATTGTATGTAATAGCGGCCTTGTCCTCGATGGCACACAAAATCGACCTCCAAAAGAGAACGTTGACGTTTTCCATCCGCATTGATAACCGAAGTCTCGACGACACCCACATCTACGCTGAATCCACGCGCTGTCAACTCATTATAGATAATGTTCTCCATAATGTGATTCTCTTCTTGCTGACGGAAATTCAGCCGTGCATTCCTCAGCCCCACATCACTATAAAAATACTTCTGCTGTGCGCCTATATATTTTCTTCCCTTAATGTCGAAACGCTCAGCCTTTTTCAAGATGAAAGCATCTAAGAAACAATCTATATAAGCGGAAATCGTATTATGTGAAATGTTGATATGTTTTTCCGACTTGAACGTGTTCTCAAGTCTTGAAGTATTAGTCAGACTGCCAACAGAAGACGCCAAAATGTTAAGCAAATCACCTAAAACCTCCTTCGAGCCTTTTAGGTTGTTGCGTTCAACGACATCGGTAATGTAAGTACGCTCGAAAAGACCTTGAAGATAAGCTGCTTTTTCTGCATGTCCGGTCTTACTCAATACAAAGGGCATACCTCCATACATCATAAATTCCGCCCAAGCCATGCGCGAGTCGCCTGTATAAGCACTCATAAACTCATCAAATGTGAGAGGATTGAGGCGAATTTCCTCACCTCGGTCCTTGAATTCGGTAAGTATGTCAACCGAAAGCATTTTCGAATTGCTACCGGTCACATATATATCCACATTAGGCAGATTCTTCAGGCCCAACAGAACATCTACAAAACCGACTTTTGCCTGCGGATTGTTCGGCAAATATGGATTCGCTATGCTATCTACCTTCTGTATCTCATCCAACAAGATATAAAAATAACGCGACCTGTCGGCACATAGTTCTCTAATATATTTACCGAGTTCCAACGGATTGCGATACTGCATATTAACGTCTTCGTCGAGCGCCAACATAATAATATTGCGATCCTCTACACCTTCATCAAGCAGATGGTTGCGAAATAGAACATTAAGGAAATAAGACTTGCCGCATCGACGGATGCCCGTCACAATCTTAATCATTCCATTATGCTTTTTAGCAACCAATTGCTTCAAGTATCTGTCTCTTCTTATGACCATGCTATGTACTTTTTTTTGTGCAATGTCACACTTTTCGTCTGTAAAGGTACTATTATTTTCCAAAACAAAGGACTTCTTGCGTACTTTTTTTTGTGCAATGTCACACTTTTCGTCTATAGAGGTACTATTATTTTCCAAGACAAAGGACTTCTTGCGTACTTTTTTTGTGTAATGACACAATTTTCATCTATCGAAGTACTATTATTTTCCAAGACAAAGGACTTCTTCCATACTTTTTTTGTGTAATGTCACAATTTTCGTCTATAAGCGTGGCGATTTAGCCATAAAACTCGACCGCGCCTCTTACCTCTGACCTCTTACCTCCCATCATAACCGCGCGCCAGCGCCGCATAACCGCATCGAAGATGCCGCATAACCGCATCGAAGATGCCGAATAACCGCGCATCAGCGCCGAATAACCGCGCCTCCGGCGCCTTCCATCCACAAACGCAAATAGCCGTCGCCCGGTGGGGCAACGGCGTCGCTATTCAGTCGTTTAACCGAATTATTTGCCTGCGATAGAGTGTGACACTGTCAAACGTGCGCGACCTTTTGCGCGACGACGTGCCAATACCTTACGTCCGTCGGGAGTAGACATTCTCTCGCGGAAGCCGTGCTTGTTCACTCTCTTTCTGTTCGATGGTTGGAAAGTTCTTTTCATTGCGTTTTTATCTTATTTCGTTATTATTCGTCTTTACGGACTGCAAAATTAGTCAGATTTTTTAGAATAACAAAACTTTATTGCCACAATTATCGAAAATGTTCGACACTTTTTAGCAAATCGCGGTCTTTTTTGACTCCGGCGCGCGCCAAAAAGGTGCAAATCATAGCGAAAGGCACGGCAAAAGCTCCGAGCGCAAACTTCACAACAGCATCGGCGGGAAGCATCACCACTTGCACAACGGCTACGGCAACGGCTGCCAAGTAGAGAAGCTCAAGCACCGTGCAGAGTTGCATCTGCAATTTCAGATTCTTATACTTAAAAATCGTCAACAGCGAAAGCAACGCACACACGTCAGCCAAGATGAAATAGGCAGTCATCCCCAAATGCGAACTTTCAGCGTTCAAAACATTCGCAAACGTCACGTCAGCCACTCCGGCGACGTCGCCAATGGTCATCACCGGAACAAAATTTGCCACAATCATTAAAATTACCGCTATCAGCAGATAGACGGTTTGCCATCTTTGTAACACCATAATATTCTGTTTGTTTTATATTTACCAATTAATCTTCAAAGTTGAGCGCCCCGGTTTGCTCGCGCTCACAGCGGCGATTGTGGTAGCAACGGCGGCACATCGCCATATACTTGTCGTCGCCACCGATTTCAACTTGTTCACCGTCGAGAATCACGTCGCCATTGCGGTCGATACGCGCGTTGACGATGGTTTTGCGACCACACGTGCAAGTCGACTTGATTTCGTCGATGGTGTCGGCAAGCTCAAACAACCGACGCGAGCCTTCGAAAAGGTGCGTTTGGAAGTCGGTACGCAAGCCGTAGCACATCACGTTAACGCCGTAGTCGTCAACGACTTGCGCCAGCTGGTCGACCTGCTCGGCTGTCAAGAATTGACTTTCGTCGATGAGCACCCATTCCATCAGTCGGCCCTCGCTCTCGAACATTTCGACGAGCATCTGATACATATTCGTGTTCGGATAAATCCAACAGCAACGGCGCTCGATGCCGATACGCGAGCGAATCACGCTATCCTTTTCGCGGTCGTCGATTACGGGCTTCATGCAGACGTAGTCCATCTTGCGTTCTTCGAAGTTGTATGCCGTTGTAAGCAGCAAGGCGGTTTTTGCCGAGCCCATTGTGCCGTAGCGGAAATATAATTTTCCTCGTCGTTGAGATTTTTCGATATTCATTATTTACTGTTTTTGTTTGGCGGTTGTAAAATTAGTACAAATCTGCCGAAGCCACAACCTCCGGAATCAAAAAATTCCGTCTTCGAGTTATAACCGTCTGAACTACAAAGGTTATAAAATATGTAAAAAAAGATGACGTGCGTTAGAGGTTGACTTTTAATGCGATGGTGGGATTGAAGAAAAATTTGCGGTGTGTCGATGCCGGGTAGACGAAGTTGTTAGATAGTTCCCACTCGGTTCCGACCGACAATTTTGGGATAATATTATACCAAAACTGCGGTTCCGAGATAAACACCAAGCCCTTGCACTGACGTCCCGACGCCGCCCAACGCGGACGATAGCCGTACCATAGGTCGGCAAAGCCGGAGAATGTGAATTTAGATTTGTAGAAAGTAATTGCCCAAACAGTAGTCAGTTGGAACGACGAAAGTGCATCGAGGTCATTGCCGGCAAAATACTGCTTGTAAAGCGCCTGAAGCGACCACGTGCGGCTAAAATCCGCGTTATGCCAATTATAGGCGGGACCGAGAAGGGCTGCATGTTGGAAACTTCCGCCGCAATTCAATCCGCCATCGTATTCTATGTGCGCCGCCCAGGGCTTGTCTTTCTTAAGCGTAAATTCGCGACTGATTTCGGTGTATGCGCCCGTCATGCCCCGGCTGCGGAGGTCAAGGTCGACAAAATAGTACCACGAGCCCAAGCGGTCTGCTTTAAACTGCTCTAACGTAGCGGTAACGTATTGACGCTCAGGCTCGTCGTCGCTGTAGATATGCCGCCCGAGGTCGTAATGTAGTTGAATGTTTTGTGCATACGCCGGAGCGATACACACAAGAATAGCCACAAAGGCTGCAATTTTAAATGCTTTTATATTCATATTTTAAGGTAATTTCTCTGTTTTTAAGGTAATTTTCCGTGCGAAAAAGGACTGCAAAAATACAAAAATAAGTTGTTATGGCAAAATCGTGATAAATTTGGTAAAAAACAAGCGATAAAATGTTGTCGGATTGCAAAAAAGGTATTACCTTTGCCGAGCCATTACAACCGAGCTGCGCGTTACCGGCGCACAAAACAAAATTGACGAAATAAAAAAGATATAAGAAATGAAAAAAGATCTTCATCCATCAAACTATCGCGATGTGGCGTTCAAAGACATGTCGAATGGTGAAACTTTTATCACCCGTTCAACAGTGGCTTCAAAAGAAACCATCGAAATCGATGGCGTAACTTATCCGTTGGTAAAACTTGAAATCACGAGCTCTTCGCACCCGTTCTTCACAGGTAAGCAGAAGTTAGTCGATACAGCAGGTCGTGTAGATAAGTTCATGAGCCGCTACGGCAACCGTCTTAAGAAATAAGACACTAAACAACAATCCTCAAAACAGCATCAACGCGCAGCCGTGGTCAAGCGACCGAAGCTGCGCGTTTTGTTTTTGTCGAGCGCCGGGCGTCAGCGAAGGTTTGAGTTGTAGTAGTCGGGATTGCCGGTGACGTTTTCGCCGACGAACGGCGGAAGGTCGTAGGGCGTGTTGCTGTCGGGCAACTCGATTTCGGCAACGACAAGTCCCGGGCGCGGACTCGCGAACTCGTCGACTTCCCATCGATGTCCGTGAAAGTCTACAATGTAGCGCACCTTATCGATAATCGGCGGCTGACAGAGCGCAAGCAGCTCGCGCGCATCGTCGACGGGGATTGGATATTCGTACTCGCGGCGCGAATCGCCCAGGTTACGCGTTTTGATGGTAATCATACCGACGTCGTCGGCAATGCGTATGCGGATTGTGTGGTCGGGGCAACGCGACAAGTAGCCCTGGCTGATGCGTATCGACCGACTCGACATTTCTCGATAGGAGGCGTCGACAACCGTGTATTTGTGCTCTATTTCTACATTCATAGCGCTTCAAAGGGAGTTAAAAAAGTATATTAGAATAATTTTTGAGCCTTTCGGGATAAAATAAGCCGCAGAAAGTAACTACTTTTGCAAAAATAATAAAAACAGAGAAAACAGCCCTGCAGAAAGGCGAAAAAACAATAGGAAAAGAGAAAACAGTCGGAATGATAATCAATAGGTTTCGAATAGCGATAACATTGGTCATCTTGCTATGGGTGGCAACGGCATGGAGTCAGACCGCCGACCGCGCGACGACGGTACGCGGTGTGGTTATCGACTCGATAAGCCGAGAGCCGCTGCCCTACAGTGCGGTGTTTCTACGCGGCTCCGACATGGGCATCCAGACCGACGAAAACGGGCGTTTCACCATTCGTACGCGCGTCAACTTCATCAGCTTGCAATTTTCGACGATGGGCTACACCACCAAAGAGGTGTTCGTCAAAAAGGGCGAAACCAACGAACTGACCGTCGAATTGGTGCCTACCGGCGTGACGCTGAGCGAAGTGGTCATCAAGCCCGGCAAGGAGAAATATAAGAAAAAAGGCAACCCGGCTGTGGAATTTGTCGAGCGGCTGATGGCTCGCAAAGAGTCGAACGACCCGAAAAACCACGACTTCTACACATATAATAAATATGAGAAGATGAATTTCGCTCTCAACGACTTCTCGGAAAAGCAGAAAGACAAGTGGATGTTCAAGAAGTTCAAATTCATTTTCGACTACCTCGACACGTCGGAAGTTTCGGGCAAGCCGATTCTGAACGTGAGCGTCAAAGAGAAAATCTCGAAGTCGTACTACCGCAAGTCGCCGCACAGCGAAAAGGAATACGTAACAGGCATCAAGCGTGCTGGCATCGACGAAATCTTCGACGAAGAGAGCGTACAGCGATTCTTGGAAGACGTACTGCAAGACGTCGACATCTTCGGCAACAACGTCAACATTATGCAGAACCGCTTCGTCAGTCCGCTGTCGCGCATCGGCGTGAACTTCTACAAATACTACCTCACCGACACGTTAGTCGTCGACGGGCGCAGATGCATCGAGTTGAGTTTTGCGCCGTTCAACGACCGCACGTTCGGCTTTCTGGGACGTCTCTACGTCGAAGAAGCCGACACGAATATGTTCATCCGACGGGTACGCCTGAACGTACCGAAAGCCATCAACCTCAACTATGTCGAGAATATGCTCATCGACCAGACGTTCGAGCGCGCCGACGACGGCACGCGGCTGAAGACGCGCGACGATATGATTGTCGAGTTTTCCATCGTGCCCGGCAGCCAAGGGCTCTACGCACGCCGTACAATCAGTTACAGCGACTTCTCGTTCGACCGACCCGAAGATATGTCGATATTCAAGGCGGAAGGCAAGGTCGTCGAAGCGGCTGACGCACGCGTTATGCCCGACGAATATTGGAAGGACCATCGTTTGGAGCCTATCAAGAAGAACGAAAACGCCATGTCGCGACTGATGACGCAACTGCGCGCCGTGCCGGCTTTCTACTGGACGGAAAAGGTGCTGAAGGTGCTCGTTTCCGGCTACATTCCGACGGGCTCGGAGAAGACAAGCAAATTCGACTTCGGACCGATGAACACCACCATCAGCGGCAACACGCTCGAGGGCTTGCGTCTGCGCGCCGGCGGTATCACGACGGCTAACCTCAACAAGCATTTGTTTGCCAAAGGCTACGTTGCCTACGGTACGAAGGACGAAAAACTCAAATATGAGGGCGAATTGGAATATTCGTTCAAGGAGAAAAAATATCACGCAAAAGAGTTTCCCATCCACTCCGTGCGTGCTCGCCACCACTACGACATCTACCAACTCGGACAACAGTATATGTTTACAAATATGGATAACATATTTGTGGCAATCAAGCGACAGACCAACGACAAGATTATCTACGAACGGCTGAGCGAAATGGAATACAAGCGCGAAAGCGAATCAGGGCTTACCGTTGCGCTCAACTTGAGTAATCGGATTTTCGAGACGTCGAAGTTTATGCCGTTTGTCGACGGCTACGGCAATTGGTATCGCGACTACTCGCAAACCGGAGCCACGCTGACGCTGCGCTATGCCCCGGGCGAGAAATTCTACGACGCACGCCATACGCGCGTACCCATCAACCTCGATGCGCCAATCATTCTGCTCAGCCATACAATAAGCCCGAAAGGGCTGTTCGGCGGACGCACCACCATCAACAAGACCGAGTTGAGCGTACAGAAGCGATTCTGGTTCTCGGCATTCGGCTATAGCGACATCATCCTCAAAGGCGGCAAAATGTGGAGCCAAGTGAACTACCCCGACCTGTTGCTGCCCAACGCAAACCTGTCGTATACAATCCAGCCTGAATCGTACTCGCTGATGAATGCTATGGAGTTTGTCAACGACCAATACCTGTCGTGGGACGTGACCTACTACCCCAACGGAGCACTGTTCAACCGACTTCCGCTGATAAAATACCTCAAGCTCCGCGAGGTAATCGGCTTCCGCGGGCTCTACGGCTCGCTGAGCGACCGCAACAACCCGGCGCTCCACAACAACCTCTTCCGCATGCCCGGCAACGCACTTTGCCGAGAGATGCAAAAGCGGCCCTATATGGAAATGAACGTCGGCATCGACAACATTTTCACCGTTCTGCGCATCGACTACGTTTGGCGTCTGACCTACAGAAACACCCCCGGCGTCGACCGCAACGGCGTCAGAATTGCCATGCATTTCTCGTTCTAAATTTTGACAACAAATAATGTTACAAGTTTGTTATATTTGTAACAAAAAGTCTTGCTACATTTGCTGACGAAAACAATAGCAAACAGAGTATGGAAGAAACGCCGAAACGGATATTAGTAGTCGACGACGAAGCCTCGATATGCGAGTTGATGAAAATCAACCTCGAGATAGTGGGCTATGCAGTCGACGAAGCCTATTCCGCCGAAATGGCGCTCGAGAAAGACTTGACAAAGTATTCGCTCATCGTGCTCGACATAATGATGGGCGAGATGAACGGCTTAGACCTGGTAAGCCGCCTGAGAGCGAATGCTTCGACGTCGCAAATTCCAATCATTTTGTGCACAGCCTTGGGCGACGACCAGCCGCTCGTCGACGGCTTTAACCGCGGCGCCGACGACTACATCCGCAAGCCGTTTTCGATGCGCGAATTAGTGGCGCGCGTCGGTCGTCTGCTGCGCAAAACGCCCTACTCTGCCATCGTCGAGTTTGAAGACCTTCGGCTCGACAACACCAACAAGTCGTGCACCCTCGCCGGCGAGCCGGTTACACTCACAAAGAAGGAATACGACTTGCTTCACTTCCTGCTGACCAACCGCGGCAAGATTTTCTCGCGCGAAGAAATCCTCGACGCCGTTTGGGAAAAGAACGTCTACGTGGTCGACCGCACCATCGACGTCAACATCAACCGCCTCCGCAAGAAGTTGGGGAAATACGAATCTTCAATCATCACACGTCAAGGCTACGGATATGGATTCAAAGAGGACATATAACTACCAAACCAAACTTTTTTGGATTGTCAACATCTTCTTTTGGATGCTGGTATTTGTGTTCGTAACCATACAATATTCACGCGAGCGCGAATATAAGGTAGGGTTGCTCGACGCCAAGTTGCAAGCCTACAACCAAGTGATTTTGCGCGACTACCAACTGAACAACAGCTTCCACGACGCCTTGCTCGACAACTACTTCCACGACGAATCGGTACGCGTAACCATTATCGACCGCAGCGGCAACGTGCTCTTCGACAACAGCGTCGACAGCCTAACGAACCACCGCGACCGCCAAGAATTCGTCGGCGCACTCCGCGACGGGCACAGCTATACGATTCGCCGGCTGTCGCAGTCGAACAATCAGGAATATTTCTACTCGGCAACGGCGGGAAATGACGTCGTGGTCCGCACGGCACTACCATATGACGTCAACTTGGCGAACATTTTACAAGGCGAACTCGAATACATCTGGGTGGTGGTCGGCATTGCAGCCATCATCAACATCATCCTCTATTTCGCAATAGGTCGCATCGGTTCGGAGGTCAAAAAGTTGCAACAATTTGCCGAACTCGCCGCCGACGGCAACATCGACGACTACGACGTGTCGGTATTCTCCGACGACGAACTCGGCGAAGTGTCGAAAATGATTGTCAAGATGTATCTCGACTTGAAGCGGATTTCCGTCGAACGCGACAAGAGCATGGCGGAAGCCATCTTCGAAGAAAAAGAGAAAATACGCATAAAACATCAGCTGACGAGCAACATCAATCACGAGCTTAAAACGCCGGTACAAGCCATAAGCGGCTGCTTCGAGACGGTGCTCAACAACAACCTCGACGAGCCGACGCGCACACGACTGCTTCAATCGGGCTACGCCAACGCACTGCGCCTGACCAACCTTCTCGGCGACGTAACGCTGATAACGCGCATCACCGACGACCGCGAGTCACTGCCTATGACCGAAGTCGACATCAACGAAGTTATCAACAACATACGCGCCGAAGTCGACGGCTACGGCATCGACAAGAAGATGCGCATCAACGTCGATATGCCCGACAGCGTCATCGTCAAGGGTAATCGTCAACTCATCGACGCCATCTTCCGCAATCTGGTCAACAACGCCGTGGCATATTCCGGCGGTCGCGACATTTTCATTGCCGTAACCGACGAAGACGAATTCTATAAGTTCGACTTCTACGACAACGGCACCGGCGTCGAGCAGCAACATCTGCCACACATCTTCGAGCGGTTCTACCGCATCGACACGGGACGCTCGCGAAAGAACGGAGGCACCGGGCTCGGACTGTCGATAGTGCGCAACGCCGTAGCCTTCCATGGCGGCGACATTGAAGCACGCAACAGGCGTTTCGCCGGCCTCGAATTTATCTTCTCCCTGCATAAATAGAATCTCTAACCATATGAGTCCGATTTTTAATGTAATTATTGTGGTCCTCGCCGTTCTTGCGGTCTTAGACCTGGTGGTTGGCGTCTCGAACGATGCCGTCAACTTCCTCAATTCAGCCCTCGGATGCAAAGTTGCACGCCGAAATGTAATCCTCACCGTGGCTGCCGTCGGCATCATGATTGGCGTTGTTACGTCGAACGGAATGATGGAAGTGGCTCGCAACGGCGTGTTCCATCCCGGCATGTTCTCTTTCGCCGAAATTATGACGCTTTTCGTCGGCATTATGCTTACCGACGTCATTCTGCTCAACACGTTCAACTCGCTCGGGCTGCCGACATCGACTACCGTTTCGCTCGTCTTCGAACTCCTCGGCTCCGCGCTCGCAGTTTCCATTTTCAAGATATGGAACAGTCCCGACATCTCGTTCGCCGAAATCGGCAACTACATCAATGCCGGGAAAGCCATGGTGATAATTTCCGGCATTCTCTCTTCGGTAGTGATTGCCTTCACCGTCGGCGCCATATTGATGTACATCTCGCGCATAATTTTCTCGTTCAAATACGCACAATCGCTGCGACGCTACGGCGCTATTTGGTGCGGATTCTCCATCGTCGGGATTGTCTATTTTGCAATCTTTAAAGGCATGAAAAGTTCCGGACTGATTACGCCGGAATTTACCCACCTTGTCAACGACCACATCATCGTGTCGCTTCTGCTCATCTGGGTTGTCGCCTCGCTGCTGCTCCGACTGATGCAACACTTCGGCGTCAACATTATGAAATTTACCATCCTCTCGGGCACATTTGCTCTTGCCCTGGCATTTGCCGGCAACGACTTGGTGAACTTCATCGGCGTGCCGATGGCGGGCATCGACAGTTACGCCATTGCCCTCGAAAGCGGTAATACGGAAATGCTGATGACGCAACTTGCCGAACCGGCGCACGTAAACGTCTGGCTGCTCGTCCTTAGCGGTATCATCATGGCTACGACGCTATTCCTGTCGCGCGACGCTATGAAAGTCGCCGAAACGCAAATCAACCTGTCGTCGCAAAACGACGAAGACGAACGATTCGGCTCGTCGCGAATCTCTCGCGCTATGGTCAACACAGCCATCAACCTTAACAAAATCTACAACACTATCATACCGAAATCGCTTCAAGAACGCATCAATCGCCGCTTCGAAGCCGACGAAAATGCCGACAAGTCAATTTCCTACGACGCCATCCGCGCCATCGTCAACCTCACCGCCGCATCGAGTCTGATTTGCTTGGGAACGTCGCTGAAGTTGCCGCTGTCGACCACCTACGTCATCTTTATGGTTGCCATGGGCTCGTCGCTCGCCGACCGCGCTTGGGGCCGCGACAGCGCCGTCTACCGCATCACCGGCGTTATGGTGGTCATTATGGGTTGGTTCATCACCGGACTGGCAGGCATCACACTCTCGTTCATCGTCGGCATTCTGCTCTGCTGG
>JAQXVL010000168.1 GCA_029224905.1 Bacteroidales bacterium | reverse complement strand
TATTTTTGTTTATCGTTTGAATAATTCGTCGTATGAGAGGTTGATATACTTGTTAGCGGCGAGCAGGGCAGCCAAGGCTGTCAGGCTGACGCCGATAAGGATGAGTGCGCCGAACACGGCGAGTGCCGTAAGCAGGTCGATGCCGCTCAGAAGGGTTGCATCGATGTTGTTGAGCGAGAAGTAGGCACCGACGAGGATTGCGATTGCCACCGCAGCGGCTATCAGCCCGTTCAGCATATTGCTGACGATGAACGGACGGCGGATGAACGAGGGCTTTGCGCCGACGAGTTTCATCGTGTGGATGAGGAATCGCCGCGAGTAGATGGTCAGCCGCACGGTGTTGTTGATGAGCGCGAACGAGATGACGAGCAGCAACGTCGCTACCGAAAGTAGCACGATGGCGATATTGCTCAGGTTGCGATTGGCTGCGTCGACTTCGGCTTTGTGCATCGCCACTTCGTCGATATAGGGTATTGCCTTGAGTTGACGTTCGATGGCGGCGAGGCTGTCGGGATGTGCGTATGCCGCTTTGACGTAGACCTCAAACTCTGCGCCGAGGGGATTGACGCCGAAAAGGCTGACGATGTCTTCGCCGGTGTCGCGTTTCCAACTTTCGGCGGCTTCGGCGGCGGAGATGTAGCGCGAACGCGAGAAGCGGCGGCTGTCTTTGAACATCTTGTCGAGTTGCTCGATTTGTCCCGCATCGGCGTCGGCGGGCAAGATGACGTTGAAACCGATATTTTCTTTGATTTCGTTGCTGAAATTATTTGCCAACACGCCCAAAAACGCCACAACGCCAACGAGCAACAGCACTAACATCACGCTGGTTGTCGACGTGAAGTTGGACTGAAAATATGATATTTTCGATTTCTTTTCTTTTGCCATTTACTGTAAATATTTTTTGCCGTTGGCTCATATTTCGCCAATATTGTGCAAAGATACGAAATGCGAGCCGCCGTTGTCAATAGTTTTTGCGTTTTTTATAGAAAATATTGCGAAAACGACGCAAACAGAGGCGCGCCCGAAGTCGAGCACGCCTCTATAATGTCTACAAATATTCTTACAACATAATCTTCTTGGTTGTTATGTTGCCGTCGACGTCGATTGCCTTAACGATGTAGATACCTTTCGCTGCATCGATGTCGAGGTAGTTCGCATTGACCACGTCTGCCACAACGGCACCTGTCATCGAGTAGACGGTGATGCGGCGTGCTTCGGCACCTGCCAACGTGATTTGTCCGTTGCGACTGATGATTTCGGTCTTCTTAGTCGGCACTGTCGACACTGCGGAGTTCTTGCCGCCGCTATAGGTGTAGTATGCAATACCCTGCTTGCAAGCGCCTACCCAGATGTCGAGGGTTCCGCCGCTGTTGCGGACGTCATGGCAAACACTCGTCACGCGTTGGTCGTTCGCCGTGCCGCCGAGACCGTTTTCGGGATACCAAACTTTATAAGTTTCGGCATTTTCCGCACCGTTAGTCACGTCGATGAGCACGAATCCGACATTAGCCGATGACGATGCTGACTTATAGGTCGTTGCCGCAAGATATTTCTTGTCGCCAAAGTTGAACATATCGAGCGCCGTTCCGTAGGTTACGCCGCCAAGCGCTGCGCCGTTCATTGTCTTTTGTGCCACGCCGCTTGCGCTGAACAGCGTCGGATAGGTTGCTTTGCCGCTGTACCAGAATGTGCCGTCGGCGTTGTAGATGATGTCGGCTGCTCCACGACCGTCACCGCCGGCGAATGCCGAGCCCGACGAAGTGAGGCTTATCTTGGTCGACGTTTGTGATACGCTGCCGTTGCTTATCGTGTAGTAGTACACTTCCGAGCAACCGTTATTGGTTATCCAAATGCGACCGTTGGTCAAGTTGCCGCTTACCGACATTTGTGCGCCACACCATTTATTGGTCGCGTCGCCGCCGTGGTTTGAGTCGCTGATGATGGTCTTCGGCGTTGCGCTGTCGCTATCCCATTGATAGACGATGAACGGAGTCGATGCGTTCGGGATGTTGCAAGCCAAAATCTTGCCGTCGACAGCTACGATGTCCGACAGGTAGAACAGACCGGTGTTGATGCCTGTTACGTTCAACGAGCCTTGCAGGTTGCCGTTGTAGGCGTCGACTATCTTGATTTCGGGCGCTGTCGATGGTGCTGCATGCAGTGCGTAAATCTTGCCGTTGTTGAACGTCATGGAGCGGTAGTAGTTGTCGGTAAGGCTCATCCACGATTTTACCGAGCCGTTACCCATACTGTTCCATACTTGGGTCATCGATTTGACGTCGTCGTCGACTACTTGAGGCCATGTGCCATCGCCCGACAAACTTACCGTGATGGGGTCGGCATTAGCTGACGTAATGTTGATGGTCGCTGTATGTTTGCCGATTTTGTCGGGATAGTAGGTCACTTCGATTGTGCCGGAGCCTGCCGACTTGCTGATGGTCGACTGCGACAGGGTGAAGTATTCCGAACCGCTTATCGACAAGTTGATGTCGCCTTCCAGACCGTTACCGCTCACGGTAAATGTCTTCTTGGCGGTCGTCCATGCGGGTTGGTTGAACGTCAACGACGATGCCGAAGCAGTCAGACGCGGCTTAAGCGGACCTATCGTACCGGGATTGTTGGTCGGCACGGAGCCGTATTTATAGTATGCGAAGCCTTGCAGCGTCGAAAGCACCCACGCTTCAACAAACGAACTGCCGTCGGTGTTGATGTGAACGTCGCCGGTTCCGTTGGTGTTGCGCGTTGTGCCAAGGCCGCCGCTCGGATATTCGCCCACTTGGGTTACTGTCGAGAAGTTGCCTGTCTCGTCGACGATTACGCGCATACGACCGCCCTTGAACGTCGAATAAGCATCGCCGCTGACGCGGTCGCTGAATTTCAAGTTGACGGCATATTTCATGCCGCGCCACGAGAATTCGTGGTGGCTCGAGCCCCACGGTTCGCCCGTGTTGACCTTACATTGTACTACTGCCGTATTGCTCGAGCTGTCGAGTTTGGTCCATGCCGGGTAGTTCTGAAGTCCGTCAATCCACCAGCCTGACGAGTGGGTGTAAGCACGCGGGGTGGCTCCTATGGCATATTGCGTAGAACCGTCTGTGGTTACTTTGGTCTTCGATGTTGTCCAATTGCCCGAGCAATTGCGCTTGAATTCCAAAATGTCGGTTTCCGACCCTGTGTCGAACGCAAATGTCAATACCAAATTGCAAGGCCAATCGCCGCTAACCTCGATGCAGTCGCCCAAGCGCGCTGCGCCGTTCATATTCGTCGTACTGTAGAGAAGATATGGTGCAGATTGGTCGTTGTCCCACGCATACACGCGAAGCTCTTGTCCGGATTTTGCCAAGTTACATGCCACGATGTGTCCGTCGCTCAAGCATTTTACGTCGCAGAGCTTATATGTACCGCCGTCAACGACGCTCGACAGGTTCAAGTTGCCCAAATCAGCACCTGTCTGCGCGTTGATCACTTTGATGTTGCTGTGGTCGTAAACGCAATAGAGTTTGCCTGCGTTGTAGCAGAAGTTACGTATCTTCGTTGCATCCCAGCCGAATTTCGTTGTCGTGCTCTTGGTCTCGCTGCAATTCCAGCCTTCCGAGAACGACAGCAACGGCTCTTTGATTGTTCCCGTCAGGTTGATGGTCACGCTGTAGGAACCGCTTTGCACTTTCACATAGCCGGTATACGAGCCCACTTCGCGCGATGTGTTCAACGCTATGGTGAGCGTACCTCCGGTGCGAGCATTCCAGTTCGAGGCGGTTACTTCGAACGCTGACGTGCTCGAGTTATAACTAATATCGCTGGACAAACCCGATGCCGAAATCTTAACTTGTACGGTCGGCTTCGATGCGCCTTTATATGCCGTCAACGATGCCGATGTCTTGTCGGCTGTCAACGATACCGGCAAAGTATATCTCATCATCTCGTTGTAAATCGACAATATTGTCGATGAATAGTTCGACGCCGATGCCCATATACCGTTTCCGAAGTTTTCCCAATTGGGAGCCTTTCCGCGCTTGCCCGACGAACGAACTGCATCGAAACGGGGGTCGACAAGCGTTGCCCACGAGGGCAATGATTTTGTTGTGGCGTACGCCCACAAGTGTTGCATTTGTGCCTCGATGCCTAATGCCGGTGTCGAGAACGTACATTTATTCCAATGGCCGTTAGTATCGGTTGCTCCAAGACCGCAAAAGTTGTTGTCTGAGGCTTGGATTACACTACCGGTGAACTTAAACCAGCCGGTTTCGGTAAACGATTGGCACAATGCGATATCGCCGCGGATACCGTATTTCGTGCCCAAATCGTAATACAACTGCGCAATATCGCGCGTAAATTTTGAGCCCGCTCCTTTGGATTTACCAAAATAATACATTCGGTCGACACTCGCCTGTATCGTCCCGAACACGGGCGTCGCTGCCGACATATTTATCACTCCTATCAGTGACAACACCAAGACTAAGGTTATTTTCTTCATAAATCTATGTTAGTTTTGTTTTATTCGTTTCCAAATTTGGCATATTTGGACGCAAATTTGCTAAAAAAGTTTTAACGACACTAAAAATAAGTAAGAATATTTGTTAAATATGTTGTAAAACATACTTTTCTACTTGTCAATAATAATAGCCAATTCGCTGGAAATATTTTCTCTTCGTACACCATTTGAAAAAATCCGGGATTTTTTTTGTTTATACTGATTAAAATCGTTATATTTGCATTCGAAAGGCGCGAAAAACCATTCAGCGCCGTGACTTTCACGGCAAAAACGACACACAACTAAAACCATTAATGAGCATTAAGCGAATAACATATTTATTATCAATCCTGCTGATTGTCGGGCTCTTTGACGTCAGCGCCAAGGAGACACGACGTGAAATATGCGTTGATTTCAAAATAGCTACCGACAGAATTGACGTTAACTATCGCGAAAATGCCACTCGTCTCAGCGAAATCGTTAATCTTCTCGAATCGACTCCCCAATCGGATATCATTGCCGTGACGTTCTGCGGCGCCGCTTCGCCCGAAGGTAAGGCTGACCTTAATCGCCGCCTCTCGCACGAACGTATGCTCGCGCTCGAACGTGCCGTCACTGCCAAGGTCAGTATCCCGGCTGAGAAAATCCGTCACGACGACCAATACATTCCTTGGGGGTATCTTATCAGTAACGTAAAGCATTCCGACCTCGAAGGTCGCGACGAAGCGGTACGCATCATGGCGCAATATCGACGTGGCGTCGATTCGGAAACTATCGTCGAACGTCTTCGCCAAATCAATGGCGGCTCGCTCTGGTCGGAAATCTCTCGCCGTTACTTCAGCGGAATGCGCAAGTCGTGCGCCGTCGTGACCATCATTATTGCCGACGATGTGCCCGACGAGGACCTCGACGAAGTGCCACAGAAGCAGGAAATGATGCCTATCATCTTCCTCGACGACACGGCGCGCGTCTACACGCCGACGCCGGCTCCGGTCAATCCGCAACCTACCGTCGTCAAACCTGTTGCTCCGCAACCTGCGCCCGTAGTTGTCGACACCGTGCGCCACGAGAAGAACCGTTTCTACCTGCGTACCAACCTTTTAGGCTGGGCTGCGCTGAACGCTAATGCGGCTATCGAGGTGGACTTCGGTCGTCGCTGGTCGTTCGCTTTCGCAACCTACGGCACGTCGCTCGACTACTTCTCGCGCGAACTCAAATTCCGCACGCTCTCGTTCCAACCCGAGCTGCGCTTCTGGCTGACGGGTCGCGACGGTTGGTTCGTCGGCGCTCACGCGGCAATGACATACTTCAACTTCGCTTTCGACGGCGATTACCGCTACCAAGACCATAACGGCAAAAATCCCGCACTCGGCGGCGGAATCTCGCTCGGATATCGCAAACCCATCGGCAAACGCGGACGCTGGCGCCTCGAATTTGCCATCGGCGGCGGAATCTACAAACTCAAATACGACAAATTCGTCAACGGCAAAAACGGTGAACTCGTCGGAACCTACGACAAGACATTCTACGGCGTCGACAACGCCGCAGTCAGCATCGTCTACACCTTTGACCGCAAACATGGGAGGAACGCGCGATGAATAGAATCCTCCGACATATAGCACTTCTGGCGGTCGCACTCATTGCCCTGACTGGATGCGACGTGCACGAATATCCCGGCAACGTCGACCACACCGCGCAATTCGTCCTGCACCTACGCTACGACACCGAAATGCCTATCTATCAGGAGATTCGCTACCTCACCTCGCGTAATCCCGAAAACGAAGAGCCGCGCGACGTGCGCTACATCATCAACGCATACCGCCGTTCGGAAACACGCGACGTAAACCGCATCCCCGACGCCACATTCGTATTCACTCGCCCCGCAACCGAAGGGCTCGACTACGACGCCGTGCTCAACCTCGAACCCGGCGAATACCAATTCCTCGTCTGGACCGACTACGTGCTCGGCGACACTCAGACCGACTACTTTTACAACACCGACGACTTCGCCGAAATCCAACTCACCTCGAAGTCGAACTATGTAGGCAGCACCGATAAGCGCGACACATTCCGCGGCGAACTCACTACGTCGCTCTATAACGTCGACGAGCTAACCGGCTCGTTCGGCGAGGCAACAATCGATATGCGTCGCCCGATGGCAAAATTCAAATTCATCTCAACCGACTATCCCGAATTCGTGCGCCAAATGCTTATGCGTCAGGCTAAAAAAGACGCCGCCGAAGGCAAAGCACCCGCCAACGACGAAACCCGAACAATCGACCCCGACGACTACAACGTCGTGTTCCGATACTCGGGATTTATGCCCTGCTCATTCAACATGTTCACTAATAAGCCTGCCGACTCGTGGACCGGCGTGGCTTTCTCAAGCCGACTCGTCAAAATAAACGAACAAGAAGCCGAACTCGGTTTCGACTACGTCTTCGTCAACGGCTCGGAAGCAAAAGTTAGCGTATGCGTTGAAGTATATGACAGCGAAAACAACCTGTTAGCAAACATTAATCCCATCGAAGTACCCCTCGTGCGCAGCCAATTGACCATAGTCCGCGGCGAGTTCCTTACCTCGAAAGCAACCGGTGGTGTCGGCATCGTGCCCGACTTCGACGGCGAATACAACATAGTTATACCCTAATATATATAGAACAAACATATTATTAACATAAATATTTAGCGTATGAAAAAAATCTTCTACTGCCTGTGCGCAGCATCAGCGATGCTCTTCACAGCTTGTTCAGACGAAGCAGTCAATGCTCCGGTAGAAGGCGAAAGCCTCGTAACAATCACCACACAGCTCCCCGCTGACCTCGGCACTCGTACTTTCGGCGACGGAACGACAGCTACAAAACTTACCTATGCTGTTTACGAAGCAGGTCAAAAAACCCCGCTTATCGAAAGCACAGACGAAGTGACTTTCTCAGGCCTTACCGCTACGGTAAAACTTCGCCTTGCTAACGGCAAGAAGTACGACCTCGTGTTCTGGGCTGACGCTGCAGACGCTCCCTACACTTTCGATGCACGTACTCAAACAATTAGCATCAACTATGCTGGTGTAACTTCCAACCTCGAGAACCGCGACGCATTCTTCGCTCACGAAGACGCGCTCCTCGTAAACGGTACAATCAACAAAACTATCCAACTCTTCCGTCCGTTCGCTCAACTCAACATCGGCGCAACCGACTACGAAGATGCAGCAACAGCAGAGTTCACAACCGCTTCGTCTGCTGTTAAGGTTAACCACGTTGCTAACGCCCTCAACCTCCATACCGGCGTTGCTACAGGCGACGAAGAAATCACTTTCGACGACGCTGCAGTTCCCGCTGACGGTGAAACTTTCCCGGTTGCAGGCATCGACGCTGACTACCTTGCTATGAACTACCTCCTCGTGAACGTTGACAAGCAACTCGTTGACATTGAGTTCACTGCAACAAGCACTAAAGACGAAAAAATCACTCGTTCGTATGCAAACGTGCCCGTTCAACGCAACTTCCGCACTAACATCTACGGAAACATTCTTACCGAAGAGGCTAACTTCAACATCGTAATCGTCCCCGGCTTCGAAAATCCGGACTATAACTTCGAAGTTGTCGAAGTAGCTACAGCTACCGACCTTGCTACAGCAGTTGCTGCCGGCGGCGCTGTTAAATTGACTGCCGATATTGCTCTTCCCGCAACTCTTTCTATCCCGGCAGGTAAAGAAGTTACAATTGACCTCAACGGTAAAAAGTTGACCAATGCATCTACTCAAAACTTTGCAATCGAAGTTAATGGCGCAGTAGTTATCGAAGGCAATGGCGAAGTTTACGGCGGTAGCGGACACGACAACCAAGCAGTTCACGTTAATGTTGGTGGTAAGGCAATCATCAAGGGTGGAACATTCAACGTAGGTGGAGACGCTAATGGCGCCGGCAACTCTTGTGTTGAATCAAATGGTGGCGAAATCGAAATCTACGGTGGTGTATTCAAATCAGAAGCACAATTTCAAAACAAATACTGGGTACTCAATATGAACGACAATTACGACTGCATGTTCAAAGTTTATGGCGGTCAATTCTACAACTTCGACCCGAGCGACACAAATACAGAACCTGCTAAACACAGCGACAACTTCGTTGCTCCCGGTTACAAGTCTGTAAAAATCAGCGACGACCCGGTAATCTACGAAGTTGTTAAAGACGAATAATTGCAATCGAATAAATTTACTTAGGTTTAAAATTTATTTTACAAACAAAGAGGGTGTACCGAATTTGGTACGCCCTCTTTGTCTATATAGAACGTCAGCAACAGAGGCCCCAAATGTCTCGAGCGTGATATAGTGGTGTGGTGTGCGAAATCGGAGACTTTGCAAAACGAAAAACTATCGCCTGGTAGGTCGCAGCAAGCCGCGACCCTACCCTGCTAATTTTCAACATAATACATCGCAGAAAACACCATCCGGTCGTAGGGTCGCGCATCGGTGCGACCGGGCAGGCGTGTGGAAGCCAATTGGGTTATCGTCAAGATGCAAGCTTGGAGAGCTTGCATCTTGACGTTATCCTGCGGAGAGCGGTACGAGAGACGAGCGGATGGGTGGACATCATCATCGTGTCGGAGATACGATGATGATGCAAAGCGTCGGAGACGCTCCGGTTGTGGTAAACTTTTATCTTTGCACCGTATTTGATTGTTAACTTATAATGTATAAATTTGTGAAAAAATAAAGACAGGGCGGTGACCTTTTTCGGTAAATAGTCAGAAGGACTACGCAGGGTTAAAGTCCGCCCATGTCTTAT
>JAQXVL010000167.1 GCA_029224905.1 Bacteroidales bacterium | reverse complement strand
TGCACTCGCCGACGGCGGCCGCCTCTACTTCGAAATCAACAGCCGCTTCCCCGACGAAATGCGCGCGCTACTCCTCGAGTACGGCTTCGTCGACATCGACATCCGTCGCGACATGCAAGGGCTATACCGTTTTGCAAATGCCACGAAACACGAATGATTATGCAAAAAAAAACCGCAAAACCGATAACCTACGAAACGGCACTCGAGCGTTGTGCCGCCGCTTGTGCTCGCGCTGAACATTCTGCCGGCGAACTCCGCAAAAAGATGATTCGTTGGCGGCTACCTCGCGAAGACGCCGACCGCGTTATCGATTACCTCTACGACAACGCATTTATCAACGATATGCGCTTTGCGCGCGCTTTCGTCAACGACAAGGTGGCATTCGATATGTGGGGACGCATCAAGATTCGCCAAGCGCTGCGCATTCACGGCATCGACAGCGAAACAATCGCTACGGCGCTCGACGACGTCGACGCTGAACTCTACCGCCAAAATCTCGACACCCTACTCCGGCAGAAGGCAAAACTGACCGCCGAAACCGACCCATACAAGCGCAAAACAGCGCTCTACCGCTTTGCCGCATCGCGCGGCTACGAAAGCGACCTGGCGCTGCCGATTATCAACCGATTAGTGGCTGGAGGCGATGATTTCGAAGTTGACGAATAGCCTGAAGCGACTCGTCGACGCCGTCGGCAATCTGCTGTTTCCGCACTGCTGTCCGGTGTGCGGTCGCAGCCTCAACGAATCGGAGAAATCAATCTGCGAGGCGTGTTTTCTCGCCATGCCGCGCCCGACGGTCATCAAAGGACGCATGGCGCATCTCGACATGCTCTTTCTGGGCACAAAAGCCATCGACGCCGCAATTTCGCTCTTCCAATACAACCGCCAAAGCCTCTACGCGAACATTATCAAAGACATAAAATATCACAACAGTCCGCAGACCGGGATGCATCTCGCCGAGCGCTTTGCACGCGAGCACGCCGACGACAACTGGTTTGCCGACATCGACATGATTATCCCTGTTCCGCTGCACGCCTCCAAGCTGCGCCATCGCGGCTACAACCAAAGCGTATGGATTGCGCGCGGCATTTCGGAGGCTACGTCGATTCCCGTGGTCGAGGCAATCTACGCCGCAAAGCCGCACCGCACGCAGACGTCGAAGTCGGTCGCCGAACGCCGACAAAACGTCAAAGACGTATTCGCTTGCAGCACCGACCTTACCGACAAAACCGTCTTGATTGTCGACGACGTCATCACCACCGGCGCTACCATAAGCGAGTGTGCCGACCTCGCTGCAGCATACGGCGCAAAGTCGGTCAAAGTGCTCTCGCTCGCCTTCGCCGAAAGCGTTTAGAGAATCTTATTTTTTCACTTTAGCACGGACATACATGCCCGGGCGGAACGACGCATTGCCGTCTTTGACGCGTGCGTATGCCTTGATGGAATAGTCGGTCTTGTCGACGGCTTGGTCGACCGAAATGACTGTTGCCGAGAAGGTTGCCTTACCCATTCCGTTGACGCGAAAAGCGAGTTGCGTGCCGGCTTCGATGAGGTGCAAATCTTTTTCGTAGACGGTAAGTTGAATCATCGGCTGCGACTTATTGATGACGTTGCAAATCGGCATTCCCGGCTCGAGATACTTACCGAGGTTCGCCTCGAGGTCGGTCACATAGCCGCTAATCGGCGCGGTAACAGGCAGATACATCTTGATATGACCGTCGGCAATGGTCTTCACGTCGACGCCCAACGCACGGAGTTGCGCCTCGGCGGCACGCGCACGGCACTGCATCGACAAGAAGTCGGCACGACTTTGCTCGACGCGCTTCTGCGATGCTGCTTCCTTCGACGCAAGGTTGCGCTGGCGATCGTACTCCAAGCGCAGGCATTCGAGTTGCGCCGACGATTCGAGATAAGTTTGTTGAAGCGTGATAAAGTCGGGGTCGTCGAGCAGAGCGACTACCTGTCCGCGGCGAACGGCTTTGCCGGGGATTACGTTGAGTTGATGTATTCTGCCGCCCATCGTCGACGTCACCGTTGCCACTTTGTCGGGCGACACGACAAGCACGCCGTTGAACGTCGGGCTGTTGGCTACGTTTGTTGCTCCGGTCGAAGCGTCTGCCACCACAGTGTCGGCGGTTTCGGTCGTCGGCTTGGCAACGTCGGTCGAAACGCTGTCGGCGGCTTCTTCGACGGTTTCCGCCGTATTGCCTCCACCACACGCCGTTATGGCTATTACTGCCGCTAATGCAGCGAATGTTTTTGAGATATATGTCTTCATTTCAGTAATTATTTTAAGCCTGTATATAGTTCTAATTCGATAGCGGCGACGTTGTAGTCCGTCACGGCATCGATATATCGGTTACGGATGTCGCGCGACGCGTTGAGACTTTGCACGAGTTCGGTCATTCCGGTCTCGCTCTCCTGGTAGAGCGCCACGGCATTGCGTCGGAGTTCGTCGGCTTCGCGCAGCGCCGCTTCGTTATAATATTTGATGGTTTTTGCCGACGAAGCGAGTTGCGCACGCAGTTCGTCGACGGTCTGCTGCAAGCGGATGCGGCTGTCTTGCGCCTCAAACTCGGCGGAAATCGCTTCCATACGTGCTTGTCGCACTCGACTCTTCTGCGGGAAGAATATCAACGGAAATTGCACGCCGACGGTCCAAGAATTCAGCCCTTTCAGCGGCGAAATCTTCTGACGGTTGTAGCCAACAGAAAATTCGGGGAAGAATTTGCTCTTTTCGACGTTGACGGCGTCCGACTTTTCTTGCGCCATAGAGTCGAAATAGCCTGAATACGCCGGCGCAACGTCGCCCGAAATCGGCGCGGCAATGAGCGCCAACGTCGTGTCGGCGGGCACTATCGGCTCCTCGGAGCGGCACACCCAAGCAAAACGGCGCGCTGCGAGGTTCAGCCGGTCGCGCGCTTGCTCGCTTTGGTTGTGCAGGTCGGCGGCGAGGGTATTTATCATCGTGTATTCGAGTTTGTTGATGTCGCCTTGCTCGTAGCGCACGTCGCTGATTTGACGAAGTTGCGCTGCCGTGGCTTCCTGACCTTCGCAAAGGCGGCAACGCGCATACGCTGCTTGATAGTCGCACCAGGCACGCTTGACCTCGGCGGTCACTTCGCGCTCGACAATCTGCCGACGATATTCGCCGGTTGCCGTCATCGTGCGCACCAACACATTCTTATAGTGCGGCGTCAGGAACGAGCCTAACGACTGTTCGACAGCCAATTCGTTGTCGCCCTTGGGCTCGCCGTTGAGTTGTCCCCACGAGTACGACAGCGACGTCATTCCGCCGTCCCACGACTCTCCGCGTGCGGCTTTGGCGCGACTGATGTCGGCATCGGCTTGGCTGATGCGTGCCGAACGCTCTACCGCCATCTTTACCGCCTCGTCAATAGTTACCGCCTTTGGCGACTCGGCAAACGCCGACATCGTTGCGGCTGCAACGAGCGCAACAACGGCAAACCGTCCGCCGACGATGCCTCTACGCTTCAACGCTCGCCAGCGTACGGGTAGCGCGTTGACCATGCGGTAGAATGCCGGGATGACGAGCAGCGTCAGCACCGTCGACACTATAAGTCCGCCGATGACAACGGTTGCCAACGGGCGTTGCACTTCCGCTCCCGCCGACTTGGCGACTGCCATAGGCACGAAGCCCAACGACGCAACAAGTCCGGTCAAGAATACCGGGCGGAGGATGTGGCTGCAGCCTTCGAAAATCGTGCGGTCGGTGCAAAGTCGACGCTCGCTGCTGTTGCGGCGGTCGTTAAGATGGTTGATTATCAATATACCGTTAAGCACAGCCACGCCGAAGAGCGCGATAAAGCCGACTCCGGCGGAGATACTGAACGGCAAAGAGCGTATCCACAGCGCCACAACGCCGCCGATGAGCGACAACGGCACGGTTGAAAATACGACTAACGAATAGGTCACGCTCTTGAATGCGAAGAAGAGCAACAGTAGTATAAGCATAAGTGCTATCGGAATTACTATCATTAACGTGTTGATTGCGTTTTGCAGGTTTTCGAACTGACCGCCGTACTCGAAATAGTAGCCCGGCTTGAGTTTTACGTTTTTCTCGAGCGTACGGCTGATGTTTTCCACCACTTTCTGAATGTCGGCGTTGCGCACGTTCACGCCAATCACGATACGGCGCTTTGCCGCGTCGCGGTTGATTTGCAACGGACCATCGACCAATTCGATAGTAGCCACTTCGCTCACGGGAATCTGCAGGTCGTCGCAAGTGCGCACGGTCAGTGCGTTAAGGTCCAAATCTTTCACCAACTCGTGGTCGAGGCGCACCACTAAGTCGAATCGGCGCTCGTTTTCGAACACCACACCCGCGGTTTCGCCGGCGTAGGCGGTGCGGATTATGGCGTTAAGTTCTTCAATGTCGACGCCGTAGCGTGCTATCTTGTTGCGGTCGTAGTGCACCACCAACTGCGGAAGTCCTACGGCTTGCTCGACAATCACGTCGGATGCCCCGGGCACTTTCTCGACATACGTCGCCGCCTCTTTCGCCTTGGCATAGAGTTCGTCCATGTCTTCGCCGTAGAGTTTGATGGCGATGTCGGCTTTCGCGCCGGTCATAAGTTCGTTGAAGCGCAACTGGATGGGCTGGCTGAAGTTAAACTCCGCGCCGTCAATCTCGTCGAGCGCGGCTTTCATCTTTTCGACCATCTCGGCGCGACTCGACGCCGACGTCCATTCCTTGAACGGCTTCATCACTATCATCACGTCGGCATCTTCAACCGACATCGGGTCGGTCGGAACTTCCGCCGTACCGATTTTCGCCACAACGTGCTTTATCTCGGGGAAACGCTCTTTGAGTATCTTCTCTGCCTGCTCCGACACTTCGATGCTGCGCGTCAGCGAACTTCCCGCCGGAAGAGTCATCTGCATGGCGAAATCACCTTCGTCGAGCGTCGGGATAAACTCTGCTCCGAGGCTCGAAAACAGCAGCATCGAGCCGGCAAGCAGGGCAAACGCTCCGCCGATGGTCGCCGCGCTGTGGCGCACGCACCATCGCAACGCAGTGTTGTAGATTTTCGTCAGCCAACCGAAGAAGCGGTCGGCGATGGTCGGTTTTGCCGTGATTTCGCGCTTCAAAAATACCGACGCCATCATCGGCACATAGGTCAGCGACAGCAGCAACGCGCCGATGATGCAGAACACCAACGTCTCAGCCATCGGCGTGAAATATTTTCCTTCGATGCCGGTAAGGGTCAGCAACGGGAAGAATACTATTAAAATTATCAACACGGCAAACGCCGAACTGCGCACCACTTTAGCCGCGCCGGCTTCGACCTCGTCTGCCATCTGCTCGGCTGTCAAACGTCGTCCCAACATCTTGCGCGAATACAGGTGCGCCAAGATGCCTTCGATTATCACTATCGACCCGTCGACGACGATACCGAAGTCGATGGCGCCGAGGCTCATTAGGTTGGCTGACACGCCGAACAGGCGCATCAGGATGAATCCGAAGAGCATCGCTAAAGGAATGACCGACGCCACTATCAGACTCGCGCGGACGTTGCCCAAGAACAACATCAGCACGATGAACACGATTATCGCGCCTTCGACCAAGTTGTAAATCACGGTCGATATATTGCGATTTACCAATTCCGAACGATTCAAATACGGCTCTATCGTAACGCCCTCGGGCAGCATTTTTTGCACCTTTTCGATGCGTTGGCTCAACTCTTTGGTCACCACATTGGCATTCGCGCCTTTGAGCATCATGGCTATACCGCCGACGCACTCGCCGTCGCCGTCCATCGTCATTGCGCCGAAACGCTTGGGCGAGCCGAACCCTACGCGCCCGATGTCGCTGACGTGCACGGGCATGCCGTTGCGGTTCGCCACAACGATGCGCTCAATGTCTTTCGTGCTCGACAGCATTCCCTCGCTGCGGATATAGTATGCGCGACCTTGCTTTTCGATATAACTTGCGCCGGTGTTCTGGTTGTTGCGGCTGAGCGCCTCAAACACGTCGCCGATGGTCAGTCGCAACGCGGTCAGCACGTCGGGGTCGATGGCTATTTCATACTGCTTGAGGTAGCCGCCGAAACTGTTGATTTCGACAATTCCCGGAATGCCGCTTAGTTGCCGGCGCACTATCCAATCTTGTATCGTGCGCAGTTCCATCGCGTCGTAGTCATCCTTGTGCGCGTCGTCGACTTTCAGCACATATTGGTAGATTTCGCCCAATCCGGTGGTAATTGGCATCATCTCGGGCGTGCCCAACTCCGACGGTATCTCGCCGGCGACCGACTGGATTTGCTCGTTTATCAACTGACGTGCCTCGAGCGTCGGTACGCTTTCTTTAAACACTACCGTCACCAACGACAACCCGAAACGCGACACCGAACGGATTTCGGTGACGTTCATTATGTTGCTCATCGACGTTTCTACCGGGATGGTGATGAGTTGCTCCACCTCCTGTGGTGCCAACGTCGGCGATACGGTCACGATTTGTACTTGGTTGTTGGTAATGTCGGGAACGGCGTCTACCGGCAATGTTACCATGGCGTAGATGCCTCCTATGAGCAGAAACAGTGTTGTCAACGCGACAAACAATTTCTTACGTACCGAAAATTTTACTACTGCATTAAACATAATCAATTTGTCTTTTCACAATTGATATAAGATAGGGCTTGAAGCCCCCAGATTTTGTCTACAAAGATATATAATCGCACTACAAAAATGCAATTATGATATAGACTTATTAAATTCCTTAAAATAGTTTAATAGTAGCAGTATACTTTTATGACTCGTTAACAAAACCATCCTCATCCGACTCGCCGCGACCGCGATATTGCAGTGGCGTCATTCCGGTCTGTTTCTTGAAGATGGTATTGAAATAGGTCACGTTGTCGATGCCGCAAGCCAGCGAAACTTCGTAGACGGGCATTTCGGTCGTGTCGAGCAACTGTTTCGCCACGCTGACGCGTATGTTGAGCACAAACTCGGTGGTGGTCAGTCCGGTAATGGCTTTCACCTTGCGGTTCAACTGCGCACGGCTCAAGCACATGGCATACGACAACTCCTTGAAGTCAACTTTTCCGCCTTGCATAAGCCCATTGACGGTGTCGGTCAACTTGGTCAAGAATGTGGCATCGGTGGGTGTCAGGCAATCCAACTCGGGGCTCTTGCCCTCCTCAACGGCTACCGACCACTTGCGACGCAGCATTTCGCGTTGCTGCAAGAGTTTCGCGACGCGAAGCGCAAGTTCGTCGCCGTGGAATGGCTTTTCCAAATATGCATCGGCGCCGGCTTCGAGTCCGCGAATGCGGTCGTCGTGGGTCACTTTGGCGGTGACCATTACCACCGGGATGTGGTTGAGCAATTCCGAGCCGCGCACACGGCGGCAGAGTTCATAGCCATCCATTCCCGGCATCATTATGTCGGTGATTATCAGGTCGGGCACGAGTTCTTCGGCTTTCTTCAATCCGTCGTCGCCGTTGTCGGCAAAGTAGTAACTGAAGCCCTCGGGCAACTGCTTGCGGATGTATTTCGCCACGTCATGGGTATCCTCGACGATGAGGATGCGCACTTCGTCGGCTGCCGACACTTCATCGGCGGGCGCATCGTCGGCAACATCTTCATAGAGATACGCACTGTCGAGGCTGAAATTGCCGTTGAACGGCTTGTCGGTATGCTCGGCGCGGATGGGCAGGTCGATGATAAACGTCGTGCCGTGTCCCGGCGCGCTATGCACGTCGACGGTTCCGCCAAGGGCTTCCACGCTGAGTTTCACCAGCGACAGACCGATGCCGGTGCCGATGTGCATCGACTCCGACGGCGCTTGGTAGAACGGCTTGAAGATGTTTGCCTTATGCACGGCATCCATACCGCTGCCTTGGTCGCTGACGTAGAGCAGCAGACGTCCATCCTCGCGCTTCGTAAAGACAAGAATGGTCGACTCTTCCGGCGAAAATTTTATGGCGTTCGACAGCAGATTCTGCACGATGCGCACTATGTATTCGGGGATGAAGTCCATATCGACTTCCGCATCTTTGTTCGACACCTCGATGGTTACCCGTCGGTCGGCGGCATAGGTCTGCATGCTTTGGCAAATCATCGTGATATAGCCCACGATGTCGCCGTGCTTCCAATCTTGGCTGATTATCGTCGCCCCGGAGGTCAGTTTGGTTATCGACAAGATTTGATTTATCAGGCTCAGAAGCCCCGTCTGATGGCGAATGATTGTCGTCGCATCGTCGGCCACGTCGCAGCCGGGCTTCGCCTTGCGAAGTATGTCTTGCGCCGCCGAATGGATGATGGTCAGCGGCGTGCGGAATTCGTGCGTAAAGTTGGTGTAGAACCGCTCTTTGGTGTCGAGCAACTCTTTTTGAAGTTGGTTACGCTTCTTGCGCAATGAGTAGATATAGAGCATCACCGCGATAAGCAGCAACAGCATCGCCACAAGCAGCACACTGATGAGGAGTATCATCCGGCTCTTCTCCTTCTCGCGGTCGTTCTGCATCTGCAGTTCCTCGTTCTGATATTTTGCGCTGTATTGGCTCAGCGACTGCTCCAGATCACGTTGATAGAGCGAGTCTTTCAACTCGGTATATTTTTGCAAATGCACGAGTGCTTCAGACGGATTCGTGTTACAGAGCGACTCGTAGAGCCCGTAGCGCGACTTACTTTCGTTGTAGATGTCCGATTTCTCCAGGAAAATTTTGAGCGCGTCGGCGTAGTACTTGGCAGCCTCTTGGCTACGACCGGTGATGTTGAGGATGTGCCCCATCTGGTTGTAGGAGATGCCGAGCGACGTGACCTGCGGCGACGCTTTCAGGATGGGAATTGCGCGGCGCAGCGAGGCTTCGGCGGCGGCATAATTGCCCATAGCGATCTGTACCGTTGCCATCTGCGAAAGCCGAATGCCCAACTTATTGGTATGACCCATCAACGAGTCGATTTCGAATGCTCGACGGGCATAACCGAGAGCCTTGACGTCGTTGCCCATGCTGTGATAGATTTCCGACGCCATTCCGCACTGGATTGCCATTCGCGACGAGTCGCCAGCCGCCGTACTGTTGCTGATTGCCTCAAGGATAAAACGCTCTCCCTCACGAGGTTGTTTCGCAGCCAAATAGATTCCGGCGATGGTGTTCAGCGTCGAGCTGATGCGCTTTTTGTCGCCTATGCGCTTGTCGGTTTCGAGGCTTTGCTGTGCATATTTTAGCGACAAATCGTAGTTCGACTTGCGGAAATAGAGAATGCTCAGAAGACCCTGACAGTCGGAGCGTAGCTCGTCGGTGTTGCTCATCGGCATGGCTAACTCGACGCGGCGGATGGCTTCGTCGTAGTCCTGACGTTCGTAAAGCCACTCTCCTCCCCAATAATTTACCAACATATTGATGGTGTCCATCGAATGACGCTCAAAGTCGACCTTTGGCATCTTGTCGACAAACTCCAAGGCGTGGAGTTGGTCGAAAAACTCCTTGGCAATGGTGCGACGGGCGGCTTCGTTGGCTGCATCATAGCGCAGCAACAGCGCATCGACCTTCTCGTCTTGCGCCGCCACAACCACGGCATACATCACCATTATTATATATAATATTACCCTTTTAACGTACATCTATATCGTATTTCGCTTACGCAAAAATAGAAAGATTTTTTTATTTATAGAAATTTCTGTTAAAAAATATTTTGAAAATCTGCGCCCCTCTTACCTCTTAACCTCATAACCTTATAACCGCGCCGAAGGCGCTTCTTTCTCCCCCAAAATCCCCGAAAAACGTCATTTTTCAGTAAAAATGTTCCTTAAACGAAAGATGATGTTCCTTAAACGTAATCACCTAAAGGCTTATCACTATTAATTTTGCAACAGACGAAAACAAAAAAGCAACACGCCCATGAGCAGTTCAGCAAAACTCACACCCGAACAAGTGCAAAGCGTCATCGAAAGCCGCATTGCATTTCTCATCGAGCAAGAAAAAGCACAACAACGGGTAAAGAAATACAAACAAATAAAGGAAAACCGCAAACGATACGGGGTTTTCCGTCGACTTAGAAACATATTAAAAAAAATCAAACTATTTACTTTATGAAACGTTTTTCGCAAATTTTCTTCGTAATGCTGTTGGTGACGGCATTATTCTCATTTGCAGTTCCTGCGAATGCTCAATTGAAAGGCCTCGGCGGAAAATTGAAAAATTCCGTCGAAAAGACCGTGAAAGACAAAGCAAACGACGCTAAGCGCAAAGCAAAGTCGGGCGCAACTGTCACAAACACGAATTCCGGCAGCAGCTCAAGCACGTCGGGCAACGAGTCAACCTCTTCCGACAACGAGTCGGGCGAAGTTAAAGTATATTCTACTTTCGCTAACCCAAGCGAAAAATACGCTTGCTGCTATAAGAAAACCTACAAGCCGAGCGCCCAAGCAATCGCTGCCGACCCCGATGCCACAAGCACAAACGTTGCATACGGCTTCACTCGCTCGACCGGCGACATCCACGCTTACTACGAGAACTTCGACAAAGCAGTGTCGCTCTACCAGCCGTACTACACCGACGACAATAAGTTCTTCTGGGAACTCGGCGGCGACAACTACCAAAAACGCTTGGGTTTCTTCTTATCTTATATGAAGAAAAACTTGGCGGGAAACCACAACAACCCGTTTATCCCCGCTTGGGCGGAAATCGACTCGTCGAATCCTAATATCGTAGTTCCCGCCGACGAAACTTTCATCAACCCGTGGTATTGCCAATACATCGCCGACCCGAAATCGAAAACAGCTTTCATCCTCTACATTTACGCTTTCTCGTATAGCCAAAACAAAACAATGTGGATTGGCAGACAATATAACTACAGTGACCCGATTAAAGGATACGTTTCCGACACGAAGATGGTTCCCGCTAATTTTAGAAAAATGACGTCAACGCGCGCTGACGTTGCTTTCGACTTGGCTATGGAATTAATGCCTATCGAAACAATGGTTGAACTCGCAAAGGAATACAATGCTAAAATCGACGACCAAAACGGTGATGCTTTCTCGAGATATTTCAACTACACGCTGACAGAAACTTTGGTAAGATACTTCATCGAGAAGCACGACAAATACGACACCGTTCGCGACGACAACAGCATCCGTGCAATGCAAATGATGCTCGACTCGCGCAAAAGCGTAGAACTATACAACGACCTCAATGCTGAAATGGGTCCGGAAATCGACGAGCCTAAGGGCGTTGCCGTTACTGCTGCCATCAAGGCTGCTGGCTCTAAAGCCGGCAAAGAATACGCAGGCGACAAGTTCGAAAAGGTTATCTATCTCGAATCGAAATGGAGAACGCTCAAGAACCCGCAATATCCTTACAACATCATTGGTTACGTGCTCAACTGCGCTACTGTGACTAAACGCGGCGACAAACGCCAGTTGCAATACACCGTGCTCACCAAGTCGCCCGACGGCTCGCGCTACTTCATGCAAGCAGCTTCCGACGCAAGCTACTACAACCTCAAATAACGATTGTACCGAACGGTTGCCGTCGCTGCCATTCAGAGATAGGCTTCGGCAACCTTCTTAATAATTTAGCTAACTAAAACAATCAAAAACAATGAAACGTATATTATTAATATTAACCGCATTGCTGACCACATTGGCAGGCTATGCGGCATCGGTGAAAATCGGTGATAACGAGTTCACCGTAGCCGGCGAAATCAAAATGGATGGCATTAATAGTTTCCATTCCGGCGAGCCACACGTCCATTGGGACGGCATTAACACGCTGACACTCGAAAATGTTCAAATCTTAGACACTAATATGCCAATTGTGATTGATTCGGACGATGGAAACGCTTGCGTAAAGATTAACGGGTTTAATAAAGTGCCGAGCCTTTGTAGCACAAAAGACTTGGAAATAACCAGCATCGACCCGGATTATCGCGGTTATCTTATAATTAACAACCAGGATGAATGGGGCAGCGAGTCGGGTATAAAAACAACAGGTAACCTGACTCTTAAAAGCATATTCGTCGACATCAAAACTAAACAACGCGCCATCTATAATACCAAAGAGAGTCTTGGTGCATCATTATGGATGGAGGCCGCTGTTCTTGATATCAAAACAGGCGAATATACCAAACCAATTGTAAATTTCAGATATTTGAGCCCATCAGTAGCGACTATTACTTATCCGACCAACGCTAATTGGTATGAAAAAGAAGGTGTGGTCGACCATTTGAGATTTCCCATCTACGGACGAACAATTATACGTTGCTACGGTGACGAAATGCCCGACATAACTATTGCCGGCACCAAAGTAGATATGTATAATATCGACGACTTGACTCGTATCAACGGCGTCACCGCCGACGAGGCTAATATCAAAATGAAGAGCGACTTGCGCAAATATGCGCCGATAATGAACCTTACCAATATAACTATCGATGCGCCCGAAACGGAAGGCATCGTCGTCAACGAAGACATACAAATCATCCTCCAAGGTGTTAACAACATCAACAGCGCAGGCGACGGTATCCTCTTCAAAAAATACAACGGTTCAAATATCTGTTCGGGAGGAATGATCGCAACTCTTAACACTACCTCGATTCGTTTGGAAGAAGCACCATTCACCAACAAATATGCTCTTTTGCTGAATAACCTTATTCTCAACTGCGATTGGGGCATCAATGGTTCAGGCAACGAAGATATCTTGTTGAGAAACGTCGATGCACGTCTCCGCGGTCGTTTCAACGCGCAACCGGCTTTAGGTGGTCTAAAAAGCGTTACGCTTGAGGGTGTTCTTGTCTCCTCGCCCATCGGCGCCGCTTTCGACCCAACTCTTAAAGGATTCTGCCTCAACGGCGAACTCATAACCGACGAAATCGTCCTCGACAACGCCGTAGGCTACGGCTTCAAAGTCAACGGCGCTTTAGTGAATAGCAAAAACGCTGCCGACCTGACAACCATCGCTGGCGTTAGCGGCGAAAAAGTCAGTTACGACGTAGAAACAAATACGCTCTACATGACTAACGCCGTCATCAATGCTGAAGCCTACGATGCTACAGGTATCGAAATTCCCGAAACTATGGAAACGGACTTCAACATCGTCATTTCGGGCAACAACACCATTTACGGCAGCAACGGCGCTATTTCCTCCAATACGAAAGTCAACCTTAGCGGCAACTCGACTGCCGACGTCGTTACAATCCGCGGCGACCACGCGCCCGCCATGGCTATTTTCAACGGCGGCAGCATCTCGAAATGTAAAGCCGACGTCATCGGTCGATATGCTTTCCTCGGCGACATCGACTGGACATTCCCGCTCACTATCGACTTGGCGGAAGTTACCGCTACTGCGGACGGCACTAACTGCCCGATTATGAAGTTCAGCGACCTCGTGCTCAACGGTGTCTCAATCACTTCGCCCGCAGGCGCAGCCTACAACAAGTCAACCGGCTGCGTCGCCATCGACGGTACTGCCGTTACCAACCCCATCGTAATAGGCATTTCCGACTTCAAGAGCCTCAAAATCTTCGGCACTGAAATTACCGCCGACAACTATACCGACTTACGCGACACTAAAGGCAACGTCTTGGGAACCGTAAACTACAACCCGGTTACTCATACGTTGTATTTGAAAAACGCGACTATCGCACCGCGTGGCATTCTTATCTCGACCGTCAAAGCCATCGAATTGGTCAACGACGAACTCAGTGATTTGAAAATCGTCTACGACGGCGACTGCACCATCCAATCGAATGGTCCAGCTCTCGAATGCTCCATGGCTTCAAGGTCGCTCAACATCACCATCGAAGGCGGCGAAAATCCCGGCGTGCTCACGTTTACTTCAACAGCCGACGTCGGCATGAAAGTCCCCGCACGATTGACTTTCAACAACGCTAACGTCGTGGTCAAAGGTGCTACTTCGGCATTGACGATGGAACGATTCTTGATGCGTCACGCTTTGTTTCTCAACAAATCAAGCGTCAAGTTCACCGGCGACGGAGCAAGCCAAACCATTGCAGGTTGCTCAACCGTTGACCTCACTCGCTCTATCCTTGCAAGCCCCGAAAACGCCGAATTCAACGAGGATTTAGGCACATACGCCATCGATGGAACAGCCGTTACAGCTCCGCTCGTTTTCAATAAACTCAATTATGGATTGAAAATCTGCGGCGTTGAAGTTACCGACGAAAACTGCGACGACCTTTCCGTCATCGACGGTGTGACAGGTTCGGTGAGATATTCTCCGAAATTTAACTCTCTCGTGCTCGAAAATGCAACAATTTCGACCGGCGACGCTATGATGTATGCCATCGACTACAACAGTCCGAATAATGATTCTTTTTACATAAGAGTCCATGGAAGTTGCAACGTGCTTTCGCGTCAAATCTGCATTGGCTATGGCGGAAAAGGTGATTACTCTTCGTATATTTATATAGGATCTGATGCAACACTCAACCTCGGCGCTCCCGAAACAACGAGCGGAAACACTATCGCCGCTATTTATGAAAGCGCTCCGAAACGTATTTCCATAGTCGGTTCATACGGCACCTCTTCAAAATTAAACATCACAACAAAAGGTAGAGGTATTTGGGGTGAATTCGATGAAAATAAAGATTTGTATATCTCAAACATTATCGCAAATATCAACAGCGAAAATGGATGTATTTCGGGATTCGGAGATATGTATATCAATGGCGGCTACGTCAAAACGCCGTGGAAAGCGCAGTACGACAAGAGCCTTAATGGCATTGCGCTCAACGGTGCTCTCGTCAAAGGTAATCTCGTGATTTCACCGTTCGACCAACCCGGTCTGTATATCAACGGCGTGCTTATGCCTTCGACAACTGCCGACGGTAATCCGGTCGACGTTGCGACTATCGTTCCTAAAATGCAAAACGTCACTTGGCAGCCCGAAATGCAAGTCCTCACTTTCGACAACTCTCAAATAGACATCTCCGACAAGTCGGCAATGGCAGACATCATCGTACCTTATAAAATTGGTGGAAACGGACTATTCATCGCGACCAAGGGCGACAATTATTTCAACTCCGGTTCAGATGAGATACGTTTCTTCTCCTCTGTAGGTAGTGCAACCAACATAACAGGTAATGAAGGTAGTACTCTGAAGGTTGATAACTATTATGGCTTAACAATTGAAAACTCGGATTTGATTATTCGGAATGCAAATATTGAAACAACCGAAAAAATTATCGGCAGCATAGGTTCGTATTCTAATTTAAGAATTGAAAATTCAACTGTTGCAGCTAAAAATATTTATAATTTAAAATACCTGGAACTCGTCGACTGCAAAATTGCAAAACCGTCTGATGCAACAATCATACTTAAAGATAATTTATACCATATCGGCTACAACGAGACGAGTCCGATTGCTTACTTAGTACGCATTGTTCCCGACCAAGGCGCTGTTGAAACCCTCGACGCCGACGTCGCAAAGACCATCACCGGTATCTACGACCTTATGGGCAGACGCGTTCAGAACGTCGGGCAAGGCGTATTTATCATCAAATACAGCGACGGCACATCACAAAAAGTGATATCAACCAAAAATATGCGATAATCGATTTTTCAACTCCGTGCGTTGCCGCAAAATCAAACGGCAACGCACTCTTTCTACGATGTAAAAAAACCGGGAACTAAGGTTCCAAATTAACCAACCGTTAGCGAGGCGCCCCACCGGAGCGCCCCGCTTTATTTTTGTGTATGTTATATCGTTGATAATCAACACTGTAGGGTCGCGCCTTAGTGCGACCGGGTAGGCGAAAGTGTTTTCTGCTTTTAGTCGAATAGCGAGCCGGATTTGCCGGCGGGGCGTTTGTTGAGATGGTTGTAGGCAAGAAGAGTCACTTCGCGGCCGCGCGGCGTACGCTTGATAAAGCCTTCCTTAATCAAAAACGGCTCGTAGACTTCCTCGATTGTTTCGGCATCCTCGCCGAGCGAGGTGGCTATGGTGGTCAACCCCACCGGACCGCCGTTGAATTTGTCGATGATGGTGGTGAGAATTTTGTTGTCGATTTCGTCGAGACCGTATTTGTCGATATTCAATGCCTCGAGCGCAAAACGCGCAATTTCGGCATCGATAATTCCGTTACCTTTAACCTGCGCAAAGTCGCGCACACGGCGTAGCAGTGCGTTGGCAATACGTGGCGTGCCGCGGCTGCGCAGAGCGATTTCGTTGGCGGCGTCGGAGGTGCATTTCACCTTGAGCAGCCCGGCAGAACGCAGGATGATGCTCTGCAACACGTTATGGTCATAGTATTCGAGGTGACAATTTATGCCGAAGCGGGCGCGAAGCGGCGGCGTAAGAAGTCCGCTGCGGGTGGTGGCGCCGACAAGGGTAAACGGCGACAGATTGAGTTGCACCGAGCGCGCTCCGGGACCCTTATCTATCATTATATCAATGCGATAGTCTTCCATCGCCGAGT
>JAQXVL010000166.1 GCA_029224905.1 Bacteroidales bacterium | reverse complement strand
GCCTCCCGACGGAGCCTCGACCACGTCTTTTTCGTTAATCGTTATCTTGACATTTCCCGAAGGTACGAGATATTTCTTCGCCACCAGCAAAATGACAACGAGCAGAATTGCAACAACAAAGAACAATGCTGTTCCAGCTATAATAGTTAGACTATTTTCCATAATTTCCTTAGATTTTGATGCCTAAAAAGCTCATAAAGGCAATACCCATGAGTCCGGTGATAATAAACGTAATGCCAATGCCACGCAAAGGTTTGGGCACATTCGAATAGCTCAAGCGCTCGCGGATTGCAGCCAAGCAGACGATTGCCAAAAGCCAGCCGATGCCCGAGCCGAGACCGTAGACTGCCGCCGTGCCAACCGAACCGAGGTCGCGTTGCTGCATAAAGAGCGAACATCCCAAAATTGCGCAGTTGACGGCTATCAACGGCAAGAAGATGCCCAACGAAGCATAGAGACTCGGTGAGAACTTCTCGACAGCCATCTCTACGAGTTGCGTCATCGACGCAATTACTGCGATAAAGAGTATCAGACTCAAGAAACTCAAGTCGACCGTGGCAAACGAGGGGTCAATCCACTGCATTGCGCCGGGCTTCAAGAAATAGGTTTCGAGCAAATAGTCGACCGGAACGGTAATCACGAGCATAAACGTAACGGCAATACCCAACCCGAAGGCGGTTTTGACGTTTTTCGACACGGCAAGGTAAGAGCACATTCCGAGGAAGTATGCAAACACCATGTTGTCGATAAATATCGAGCGGATAAATAGATTCAGATTTTCCATAATTCCTCAGTAGTTTAGTTCTTTTCTTGCAAGTCTTTATTACGCGAGCGGTGCACCCAAATGATGCAAGCCACGGTTATCAACGCCATCGGAGGCAAAATCATCAAGCCGTTGTTTTCGTAGCCCCAATCGTACATAAACTGCGGAATGACCTGATAGCCCATCAACGTGCCCGAGCCGAGAAGTTCGCGGACAGCGGCTACGATGATTAAGATAATCGA
This sequence comes from Bacteroidales bacterium, assembly GCA_029224905.1. Classification (GTDB taxonomy): domain Bacteria; phylum Bacteroidota; class Bacteroidia; order Bacteroidales; family Muribaculaceae; genus Limisoma. The sequence continues at coordinate 16,091 of JAQXVL010000166.1, read as the reverse complement.
ATAGCCCAAGCCGTTACCGATGCCGTCGAGAAACGATGGCCACGGCTTGTTGGCAAGCGCAAACGCCTCCAGGCGCCCCATCAGGATACAGTTAGTGATTATCAAGCCGATAAACACCGACAACTGTTTGCTCACCTCGTAATTGTATGCCTTAAGCACTTGGTCGACAATTATCACAAGCCCGGCAACGACAACGAGTTGCACGATGATACGAACGCTTGTCGGCACACTGTTGCGAATCAACGAAATGATGACATTCGCAAACGCCAACACGGCTGTTACCGAGATGCCCATAACTATGGCGGGCTCCAACTTTGCCGTAACCGCAAGCGCCGAACAGATGCCGAGCACTTGCACTATTACGGGGTTGTTTTTTGAGAACGGATTGAAAAATACCGTTTTATCTTTTTTGCTAAACATAAGGCTCTACTTTTTATCGTTTTGCAAATCTTTCAAAAACTCTTGATAGTCGCTCAAGCACGACATAATCATCGACTGCACGCCGCGGCTGGTAATCGTACCGCCGGTAATTGCATCGACATAGTCTTCGCCGCCGGCAGGCTTCTGTCCCTTCTTGAGCACGGCGACGCTCTTAAATTCGCCGTCTTTAAACAGCATCTTCCCGCGGAATTGGTCGGAGAACTTCGGTTTGGCAATTTCGGCACCAAGTCCCGGAGTTTCGCCTTGATGAGAGAAATAGGCGCCGTAGATAGTATTTCCATCGGCATTAAGCGACACATAGCCCCAAATCGGACCCCAAAGTCCTGCGCCGTAGACCGGCAAAATATACTTTGTCGTGCCTTCCACTTCGCAGACGAACACCGGCAAACGGCGCTGCGACTGCTCTTTCTTGATTTCCGACGACATCTCTATCGAGAAAGCGTCGCCATCGATACGCTCGCCGCCTACGTTGACGACATACGAATCTTTGACGTATTGCTCGTAAAGCGCAATCGCATTGTCTTTCTCCGACGGAACGCGTATCGAGCTGAGCATCTGCTGCATCTTGTCGACACGCACGTTTTCGTCTTGCTTGGGCTTTAACGCCAACGAAACCCAAGCCAACACGGCACCGACAACGCAGACCAATGCCGTTATATATATTATTGTATATGTATTTCCTTGCTTATTCATAGCCCTACGATTGTTTTTGACGGCGCATTCTGCGACGTATGTTCGACTCAACAACACAGTAGTCAATCAGCGGTGCAAATGCGTTCATCAGCAACACTGCGAGCATTGCGCCTTCGGGATAACCCGTGTTGTATATTCTGATTAGCATGGCAAGCACTCCGACGAAGAAGCCGTAGATATACTTGCCGAGGGTTGTATGCGCTGCCGTAACCGGGTCGGTTGCCATAAACACGGCGGCAAAGGCAAATCCGCCCAAGCAGAGATGCTGCAGCGGCGACACCATCGATGCCGGATAGGTTGCCGACGGAAGCAAGTATGCCAAGCCTGCCATTGCAAAGCCTCCCACAAACACCGACAACATTATTCGCCAACTTGCCACACCGGTGATGAGCAAGAACAGACCGCCGATGAGGATAAACAGCGTCGACGTCTCGCCTATCGAACCCGGAATAAGTCCCAAGAACGAATCCCAGAGCGTCAAGCCGTTGCCCAAGCAGTCGGTCAGCTGTGCGCTGCCCGAACTTGTTGCCAATTGTCCCAACGGAGTGGCTCCCGTAAACGAATCGACCGGCGTGCCGGCGCCGATGCCGAACCAGCTATACGATTCCGAACCTACGAACACGCCGTCGCCCGACATCTTCGACGGATAGGCGAAAAACAGGAACGCACGCGTCGACAACGCCACGTTGAAGATGTTCATTCCCGTGCCGCCAAACACTTCCTTGACAAACACAACCGAGAACGCTGTTGCTACGGCTATCATCCACAGCGGCGTCTCGACCGGGCATATCATCGGTATCAGTATTCCCGACACCAAGAAGCCTTCTTGAATCTCATGACCGCGAATCTGCGCCGACGCAAACTCGATGCCGAGTCCTACGACGTATGCAACTATGATTTTTGGCACTACGGCAAAACAACCGTAGGCAAACGACTCCCAGAACGGCGGACAATCGCACCCTATCGAAAGGAAGCGTTGATAGCCTACATTATATATACCGAACAGCAACGCCGGAAGCAATGCAAGCACTACTATCGACATCACGCGCTTCGTATCGACACTGTCGTGAATATGCACGCCCGACTTCGACGTCGTTGCCGGCACGGTCAGAAACGACTCCATTCCTTCGTAGACCGACCTGAATGCCGAAAGACGACCTCCGGGCTCGAACATCGGTTTGTAACTCCGATATCGTTTTATCATTCTGTTTTGAAAACTCTCTTTCATTGCAGCGATAGTTTTAGTTAAGTTCTTTTCTTAGATAGTCCAAGCCTTCGCGCACGATGCGTTGCAACTCAAGTTTGGACGTGTCGATAAATTCACACAGCGCAAAATCTTCGGGTGCAACTTCGTAGATGCCCAATTGCTCCATCTTCTCGATGTCGCGCGCGAGTATTGCCTTGATGAGAAATTCCGAATAGATGTCCATCGGCTGCACCTTGTCGTACTCGCCTGCCATGATTATTGCGCGCTCGCCGCCATTAATCCGGGCATCAAAGCGATGCGACGCTTTCGAGCCGAGCCAGGTGGCAAACGTATGGCCGAAACTGTACTTGTTCTTGCCCAAACGAGCCCAGCCGAGAAATTCGATTTCCTCGTTGATTTCCGGAATGACCGACACCGTTCGATACGGGAAATGCAAGTATCCGTCGATTGTTTCTTTCACGCCGGTGAGCAGATTGCCCGACACGATACGCATTGCCTCGACTTCGCCTTGAAGATTGCCGTCAAGCAGATTTCGCAGCGATTCGCCCTCGGTTGCTTTTACGAATCGAGCCTGTGCGACGCACGAACCGCCCACAGCCACACAGCAGCCGAAGTCGAGAGTATTATTATTAAAGAGGTGTCCGATTTTGCAAACCGTGTCGGCTCCCATCGCCCATACGGTTTCGCCCTTGTTGACAGGACTGATTTTTTCAATCTGCACGCCGACATTTCCGGCAGGATGCGGACCTTCGAACAGATAAGTTTCGCTATGCGGAGTGGTGATTTCGTTGTCGGGACGACATCCTATATAGACCTTACCGGCAGTCAAACCGCGGAGCACTTCTATGCCCTTGAGGAAATCCTTTTCGTCGATTACCAATGATTTCGCCGACATCGGAGCGCTGTCGAAAGCGGTTACAAAGATGTCGCGAGGCGCCTTGCCCGACTCGGGAATTATGTCGTAAGGACGTTGACGCATACGCGACCACAGCCCCGTGCGCTTGAGCAACGTCGTAACGCCGTCGGCATCCAATCCGGTTGTCGCAAACGTCATTGCCGTCGAATTCTCGTCGGCAGCGACCTCTACGCGCACTATGCGGCGACGCTCTCCTCTTACAATCTTGGCAACAACACCCGACACCGGAGAAACCAGACACACATCGGCATCGTTCTTATCGTAGAGCAACGGCTCGCCCGCCTTGACCGACTCTCCTTCGCGCTTCGCCAACTTCGGCGTAAACCCCGGAAAGTCCGACGGACAGACGGCATACTGCTGCGATAGCTTTTGCGAGCTAAATTCCGCAGGCTCCGGCGAAAAATCCACGCCGACGTCAAACCCGCGTTTAATTCTAATTAAGTTAGACATATCTTTTTCAGTATATCGTTATTAAGGTATATATTTTAATCCACAAATTTAAACCAAATTTTTCAGTTTATCACATTTTGCCGACAAGAATTTTTTCAAAAAAAATTTTACAAACAAAAGCAAAGAACAATTAACATTATTTAAGCATAGCCACCGAAAAAAACTTAATGTTGCGAAAAAAAGTAGCCCGGAATGTTGGATATATAAAATTAATATGATACATTTGCGATAAAATTATTGAGTAAATGCTACCTTAAAATGAAGAAAGTGTCGAGTGTTGTTGCAAATACAGCAAAATTCACCTCTGCAATGCAAGAAAAGAGAGCGTTGCTCGTTATTACTAATGAATGAAATACAAACTATTTATTAACTAAATTATTAATTATTACAAAATTCTAATTAATTATGGAAGCTCAAAAGCCTAACAAACCCAAAGCCGCTCCGAAGGCGAAGAAGGGTGGATTGAATGCAATCTTAGTAATCATCCTTTGCTTTATCGCATCAGTATTGTTCTACATGTTTATTCTCGGTGCAGAAAGCAACTACGAGAATGGTCACCCGATCAACTTGATGGGTACAATCCACGAAGGTGGTTTCGTCGTTCCTATCATCCAAGGTCTATTACTTTTGGTAGTTGTTTTGTCAGTAGAGCGTTTCATCGCCCTCCGCAAAGCAAGAGGTGCTAAAGGTGTCGACAAATTCGTAGGTAGCCTTAAGAAAGCTCTTGAAGCAAACGATGTAGCAGGTGCAAAAGAAATCTGCAAAAAGCAAGGTGGTGCAATCGGTAACGCTGTGTTGAGTTCAGTAGAAAAATATGCTGAAATGAGCGACATGAGCAACGCCGCAGTAGCAGCTCTTAAGAAAGAAGACCGCGTTCTTGCAATCCGCAACGCCCTCGACGAACAAATCAATATGGAGATGCCTACTCTTCAACAAAACATGGCAATCATCTTCACCAACACTACACTCGGTACTCTTATGGGTCTGTTCGGTACTGTGCTCGGTATGATCAAATCATTCTCCGCACTTTCTGCATCAGGTGCTCCTGACTCGGCTGCCCTCTCAACCGGTATCTCTGAGGCCCTTGTGAACACTGCATCAGGTATCGCAACAGGTGCTCTTGCCGTTATTTCTTACAACTACTTCAGCGCTCAAATCGACGACATCACTTACAAAATGAACGAAGCAGGTGCCGTTATCATCGCTGTTTACGAAGCAAAGAACTAATTTAAGTCATTAATTTGTTGATAAATTTTTAAGTCACAACAAAATGGGAAAAGTAGAAGTAAAAAAGAAAAGTCCATTCATCGACATGACCGCGATGAGCGACGTTACTGTACTTTTGCTTACCTTCTTCATGTTGACTTCCACATTCCTACAGAAAGAGCCTGTAACCGTAATCACTCCGTCGTCGGTTTCTGAAGAGAAAGTGCCGGAACAGAACTTGATTACAGTGCTCGTTAACCCGCAAGGCAAAGTGTTTATCTCCCTTGCCGGAGACAAAGACTCAACTTTCTCAAGCGAGAAAATGCGTGTCGAACTTGTTAAGAGTGTGGTTGCTGAATACAACAAAGTTCACCCGAACGCTAACTTGACTCTCAACCAAAAGCAAGTTAACAACTTCGGTTCGACTTATATGTTTGGATTACCCATCAAAATGCTTCCTCAATGGCTCGAAATGCCGCAAGAAAAACGCGACGAGCTTATCGACCCCAACAAGAGCGAAGTTGCCGGTATTCCTATCGACATGAACGAAGACTTAAGCAAACCTAATGACTTCCAAATCTGGATGCGTGCTGCCTACAACCTCTCTAACGACAACCTCCAAGGCGCCATTAAAGACGGTAAAGGTATCGCTATCAAGGCTGACCAAACCACTCCGTACTCTGTCGTACAAGTCGTTATGGACAACCTCCAGACTATGAAGATGAACAAGTTCACTTTGATGACTGCTTTAAAAACTGAAGGAGATTAATTATATGGCAAGAAAAGCAAAAAAATATCAGAAAGAGAAAGATGTTCGCGTCGACTTCACCCCGATGGTGGACATGAACATGCTTCTTATCACTTTCTTTATGCTTTGTACCACTATGATTAAATCACAGACTTTGCAAATAAGCCTGCCTTCTAACGAAAAAGTGGATAAAGCAGAACAGAACAAGGTAAAACAATCTGAGGCAATTACCATCATCCTCGACAGCGAGCTCGACAAAGATGGTGTGCCTGTAAAAGACTTCGTGTACTACTACGAAGGTATGCCCAGCGTTGAAGATGCAAACCACGACGGTATCATCGACAACAACAACATGAAGGAAATCCAATTCCTCGGCAACGCTAATGGTAAAGCTCAAGGTATACGTGCCGTCCTCCGCGAACGCAACGAGCAAGTCGTTAAGAAAATCGACGAACTCAAAGTGAAGTGGAAAAACAAAGAGATGAGCGACGAACAATACCAAGCTGAAGCTAAGAAGATTCGTAGCGACTCTACCCTCAAGCGCCCGGTTGTTATCATCAAGGCTACTCCGAACGCAAGCTACAAGAGTCTTGTTACCGCTCTCGACGAGATGCAAATCAACAACATCAGCCGTTATCAGATCGACCGTATCAATATGACCGACTCTGCTATGATGACTGAATTCTTGCAACAACGTCTCAAAAATAAAAAATAGATGTAAGTCGAACTCTTAAAATTAGAAAGGAATTTATTTATGGCAAGAAATGTAGATCTTACATCAAAAGAATGGTGCGACGTTGTCTTTGAGAATCGAAATAAGGAATTCGGAGCTTATCAACTCCGCCTCAATTCGAAACCTCGTCACCTCCGCGCGTTCTTGTTCACTTTGATTGGCGCTATCGCAATCATAATCATTGCTTACTCTTATATGAAAGTGGCTGCCTACATCGAAGAGCAACGTATCATGGACCAAGCTAACCAAGAGCTCGTTGCTGTCGACCTCGCTGCTGAAGAACAAGAGGAAGAACAAGAACCGGAAGAAACCAAATTTGAACAACCCGAAGAGCAAGCGCTCCCCGAAGAAATCCTCAACACCGTAAAGGTTACCGAGCTTCTTATCGCTGCAGACGAAGAAGTGAAAGCTGAGGACGAAATCAAGAGCCAGGATGAGTTGAAAGAAACTCAAACCGCTTTCGGTCAAACCGACTTCGACAAAGGTACTGACGACCGTAACGTAATCCGTGAGCACAAAGAAGAAGTCATTGTTGAGAAAAAAGAAGAAGTCAAAGAGCCTGAAAAAGTGTTCACCGCTGTTGAGCAAATGCCTCAATTCCCCGGTGGCGAGGCTGAATTGATGAAATACCTCAGCAAGAACATCAAATATCCGACTATGGCGATGGAAAACAACATCCAAGGTCGTGTAGTTGTGCAATTTGTCGTTACCAAGACCGGTTCTATCGGCGAAGTTAAAGTTGTACGTAGCGTTGACCGCGACCTCGACCGCGAGGCTATCCGCGTCTGCAAGTCGCTCCCGAAATTCACTCCGGGTAAGATGAACGGACAAGCCGTTAACGTTTGGTATACTCTTCCTGTGAACTTCAAACTCCAAGGTGTTAACTAACACTTACGAGAATCGTGATAAAAAGAGTTGTGTCGACCGGCACAACTCTTTTTTTGTCCTTATAAACAACTCCTACTGACGAAAATCACCATTTTTGCCCGTTTTCGTCAGTAGAGTTAAAAATCTTTAAAAAGGTCCACCCAAAAGGAAAGACTATATTAGAAACAACAGCCTGATTTTCAACCATATACAACAAACAGCCGTAGAGGCTCTCCTCCGTGCGACCGTACATAGCGTGACTAATTCCACTCTAACCCATAACCACTTACCTCGAAACACTGCCGCAAGCAGTTTGTATCGTCAAGATGCTAGCTCGAAGAGCTTGCGGCACTTGGGTAACCCCGCCTTGCCGCTTGCGGCTAGGTGGGGAAGGACCTGATAATAAGCCCAATGAGCTAAATTGTATAGATTTTGCTCATTGGCACCGCTAAGTCGGAGACTTTGCAAGCAGAAACATCACCGCATGATAGGATCGCAGCAATCCGCAACCCTACCCTACTGATATTCAACACATTACACCCACATAAGACGCATTCTGCTGTAGAGGCGCCACCTCGTCATCCCGGCAACTAATGAAACAACACCCCCGGCAACTAATAACCTCGGCAACTAATGAAACCACAAACCCCGACAACTAATAACCTCGGCATCTTATAAAACCACAAACCTCGGCTACTCATCATCTCTTCCTCTCATCAACTCGCAAAACTCGTTAAATTCAGCGAAATGTTTGCTAAATATTTCATATTGTGCTAACTTTGCTTTTCAAAATCGAAACAACAAGCATATTATGCCACAAATATCCATCAGAGGTACAGAAATGCCCGAATCTCCTATACGCAAGTTAGCGCCGCTCTCCGACGCTGCCAAGAAGCGTGGCATTCACGTATATCACCTCAACATCGGTCAGCCCGACCTCCCTACCCCGGAAGTTGCTATCAACGCTATCAAGAATATCGACCGTAACATCCTCGAATACAGCCCAAGTGCCGGATACCGCAGTTATCGCGAGAAACTTGTGGGCTACTACGAGCGTTTCAACATCAACCTCACTGCCGACGACATCATCATAACGTCGGGCGGCTCCGAGGCGGTGCTCTTTGCTTTCTTGTCGTGTCTCAATCCCGGCGACGAAATCATCGTGCCCGAACCCGCTTACGCAAACTACATGGCTTTTGCCATCTCTGCCGGCGCGGTCATTCGCACAATCGCTACTACCATCGAAGAAGGCTTTTCGCTCCCGAAAGTCGAGAAGTTTGAGGAACTCATCAACGAGCGCACCCGGGCTATTTTGATTTGCAACCCCAACAACCCGACGGGATACCTCTACACACGCCGCGAAATGAACCAAATTCGCGACTTGGTCAAGAAATACGACTTGTTCCTTTTCTCCGACGAGGTCTACCGCGAATTCATCTATACCGGCTCGCCATATATCTCGGCGTGCCACCTCGAGGGCATCGAAAACAACGTGGTGCTCATCGACTCCGTGTCGAAGCGCTACTCTGAATGCGGCATCCGCATCGGTGCTCTTATCACAAAAAACGAACAGGTACGCAAGGCGGTTATGAAGTTCTGCCAAGCTCGTCTAAGCCCGCCGTTGATTGGACAAATCGCCGCCGAGGCTTCGCTCGACGTACCCGACGACTACCTCCGCGACACCTACGACGAATACGTCGAGCGTCGAAAATGCCTTATCGACGGGCTCAACCGCATCCCCGGCGTTTACTCCCCGATTCCTATGGGCGCTTTCTACACCGTGGCTCGTCTCCCCGTCGACGACTCCGAACGCTTCTGCGCTTGGTGTCTCGCCGAGTTCGATTTCGAAGGCGAAACAGTTTTTATGGCTCCCGCTTCGGGTTTCTACACAACCCCGGGTGCCGGAATTAACGAGGTCAGAATTGCTTATGTTTTAAAGAAAAAAGACCTGATGCGAGCGCTCGTTGTGCTCCAAAAAGCTCTCGAAGCATACCCCGGCAGAACGATTTAAATATGAAGAAAGACATCCGAAATGCCATCGCCGACCGAATCCTCATTGTCGACGGCGCTATGGGTACGCAAATTCAGGCTTTCAATCTTTCCGAGGACGATTTCCGCGGAAATCGGTTTGCCAATCATCCCTACAAACTCGCGGGGTGCAACGACGTGCTTTGCCTGACGCGCCCCGACGTTATTTTGTCGATTCACCGCAACTACATTGCCGCCGGTGCCGACATCATCGAGACTAACTCGTTTAACTCTAACGCTATTTCGCTCGCCGACTACGGCTTGGAGGACCTTGTCTACGACCTCAACCGGGAAGCGGCTAAGCTGGCTCGTCGCGCTGCCGACGAGGCTGACTGCGTCTGGGTGGCGGGTAGCGTAGGGCCGACAAACAAAACGCTCTCTATGTCGGCTTCGGTCGACGACCCCGCTGCACGCGAAACGTCGTTCGACGAACTTTTGGCTACTTACTGCGACCAAATGCGCGGACTAATCGACGGCGGGGTCGACATTATACAAATAGAAACTATCTTCGACACGCTCAACGCAAAGGCTGCCGTCGCTGCCGCCGAATCGGCGATGGCGAAATCGGGCAGACGTGTCGAACTCATCATTTCGACAACGCCTGCCGTCGGCGGCCGCACCCTCAGCGGGCAGACAATCGAAGCGCTCATCGCATCGCTCGCGCACGCCAACCCGCTGGCTTTCGGGCTCAACTGCGGTTTCGGCGCCGACACGATGGCTCCGCTGATTGCCGAATTTGCCGCAAAATCCGCCTTCCCGACGATTGTTTATCCAAACGCCGGACTGCCTAACGCTTTGGGCGAATACGACGAAACGCCGCAAATGATGGCGGCTCACGTCGAACGTATCCTTGCCGACGGCTCGGCGAACATCATCGGCGGATGCTGTGGCACAACGCCCGACCATATCCGTGCTCTTGCCGAGTTGGCGAAGCGCTACAACCCGCGGCAGTTGCCCGAAATTCCGCAAAAACTCACTCTCGCCGGGCTCGATGCCATCGACATCACTGCCGAACGCAATTTCGTCAACATCGGCGAACGATGTAACGTGGCGGGCAGCCGTAAGTTTTTGCGACTTATCAACGAAAAAAACTACGATGAGGCGTGCGACATCGCTCGACGACAGGTCGAAAACGGCGCACAAATCATCGACATCAACATGGACGACGCGATGCTCGACGCCGAGGCGGAAATGCGCCGGTTCGTCAACTTGCTTTCGTCCGACCCCGACATCGCTCGCGTGCCGTTTATGCTCGATTCGTCGAAGTGGAACGTCATCCAAGCCGGACTTAAATGCCTGCAAGGCAAAGGAATAGTCAACTCCATCAGCCTCAAAGAGGGCGAAGCGACGTTTGTCGACCACGCGCGCTTTGTCAAGTCGATGGGTGCGGCAGTGGTCGTTATGGCGTTCGACGAGCAGGGTCAAGCCGATACGTTCGACCGCCGCATCGCAATTTGCAGCCGCGCATACCGTATTCTCGTCGATTCGGTCGGTTTCAACCCCAACGACATCATTTTCGACCCGAACATCCTCGCCGTGGCGACCGGCATCGAGGGGCACAACCGATATGCTCTCGACTTTATCGACGCAACCCGTTGGATTAAGCAAAATCTCCCCGGCGCAAAGGTCAGCGGAGGCATGAGCAATCTTTCGTTCTCGTTCCGCGGCAACAACTATATCCGCGAGGCTATGCACGCCGTTTTTCTCTACCACGCTATCCGTGCCGGTCTCGACATGGCTATCGTCAACGCTGCGGCGCTGATGCCTTATAGCGAGGTGCCCGACGACTTGAAAACGGCTATCGAAGACGTTATATTCGACCGCCGTCAGGATGCAACCGACCGGCTTATCGAACTCGCCGACAGCCTTAAAAACACTGACCGTCAAGCGGATACTATCAAGACGGAAGCCACACAATCGCTCTCGCCTGATCAACGCATTGCCGAAATGCTTGTTAAAGGACGCTGCGACAATCTCGAGGCGCTGCTCTCGGAGGCGCTCGCGCTCCACGGCTCGGCGATTGCGGTCATCGAACGCTCGCTTATGGCGGGCATGAACGAGGTAGGACGGCTCTTCGGCGAAGGCAAAATGTTTCTCCCTCAGGTGGTTAAGAGTGCTCGAATGATGAAAGACGCCGTGGCTTGGCTTCAACCGCTCATCGAGGCGGAACAAGCGGGCAACACGGGTCGTAACGCCGGAAAAATCCTTATGGCTACCGTCAAGGGCGACGTGCACGACATCGGCAAAAACATCGTCGACGTGGTGCTACGCTGCAATGGGTTTGAGGTGGTCGACTTGGGCATTATGGTCCCTGCCGAGCAAATTCTCGACAAGGCTGCGGAAATCGGTGCCGACATCATCGGTCTCAGCGGTCTTATCACGCCTTCGCTCGACGAAATGTGCAACGTGGCGCGACTCGCCGAGCAACGTGGCATGACCACGCCGATTCTCGTCGGTGGCGCTACGGCTTCGCCTGTCCATACTGCTGTAAAAATCGCTCCCTGCTACGACGGGCTTGTGGCTTACATTCGCGACGCGGCGATGATGCCTGCCGTGGCGCGACGCGTCATCGACTGTCCCGACGCTGCAGCCGACGAAATCCGTGCCGACCAACTCCGTCTCCGCTCACAATATAATGCACAGGCGCCGCTTTCGCTCGACGAGGCGCGCCGTCTGCGCCACAAATGCGCTTGCGGAGCTTCTCCGAAGCCTAACCACCCGGGCGTTACAAAAATCGACATCCGTGTTTCCGACTTGGTCGACTTCATAAACTGGCGCGCTTTTTTCCCAGTGTGGAATCTCGACGCTTCGTTCGCCGAACTCGCCGAAATTCGCGGCTGCGGACACTGCCAGGCGCAGTGGATTGCCGCGCAAAAGCCGGAACGTATGAACAAGATTATGGAGGCGCAAAATTTGCTGAAAGACGCTCGTGCGGCATTGGCTCGCCTCATTCGCGAGGCTGACGACTCGATGAAAGCCGTTGTGGCTATCCGCAGCGCTCATTCGCTGGGCGACGACATCATTGTCGATGTCGACGGCTCGCCGCTTGTCATTCCGACGCTCCGCCGGCAGCACCGCAACGCCGACGGCTGCTGTCTTGCGCTTGCCGACTTCTTGGCTTCTACCGACGACTTCTTGGGCGCTTTCGCCGTAACCTCCGGCAGTCGAATTCAAGCCATCATCGACGGCTACAAGGGGCACGACGACTACAAACTCCTTCTCTATCAGTCGCTTGCCGACCGTCTTGCCGAAGCTGCTGCCGAATTTGTCCACCTGCAGGTGCGCCGTAGCATCTGGGGATACGCACCCGACGAATCCGACGAACCGCGACGCGCTCTCTCGGGAAAATATCAGGGCATTCGCCCTGCCGCAGGCTATCCTTCGCTGCCCGACCAAGCCTCGGTGTTTGCCATCGACAAGATGCTCGGGGGTATCGACGCCGCCGAAATTTCACTCACCGAAAACGGCGCGATGATGCCGGCTTCGAGCGTCGCCGGGCTTTTTATTGCCAACCCGGAAGCTCGCTATTTTATGGTGGGCGACATCGACGACGACCAACGTGCCGACTACGCCGACCGACGTGGCATCTCGCTCGACGAACTCGCCAAATGGCTGCCTCGTTAACTCTCTGCTTGAATATTTCAAAAAATATAGTTAATTTTGCCACCGAAAAAAATCAACGCAACAATGGATATTTCCGTTATCGTACCACTATACAACGAGGCTGAATCGCTCCCCGAACTCGAAGCGTGGATTAGCCGTGTGATGAAGGCTTATGCCTACTCCTACGAAATTATCTTTGTCAACGACGGCTCTACCGACAATTCGTGGCAGACGATTCTCGACCTCCGCGAGAAGAACCCGAACGTTAAGGGCGTGTGCTTCCGTCGCAACTACGGCAAGTCGCCTGCCCTCAACGTGGGATTCGAACGCGCTATGGGCGACGTGGTTATTACTATGGACGCCGACTTGCAAGACAGCCCCGACGAAATCCCGGAGCTTTACCACATGATTGTCGACGACGGATACGACCTCGTCTCGGGGTGGAAGCAGAAGCGCTACGACCCGCTCTCGAAGACGATTCCGACAAAACTTTTCAACGCTACGGCACGACGCGTCAGCGGAATCCCCAACCTCCACGACTTCAACTGCGGACTCAAGGCTTACCGCCGCGACGTAGTCAAAAACATCGAGGTCTACGGCGAAATGCACCGCTACATACCTTACCTCGCCAAAAATGCGGGTTTCGCTCGAATCGGCGAAAAGGTGGTACACCATCAGGCGCGCAAGTACGGCAAAACGAAGTTTGGCTTAAATCGCTTCGTCAACGGCTATCTCGACCTGCTAAGCCTCTGGTTTGTATCGACTTTCGGCAAAAAACCGATGCACATCTTCGGCTTTCTCGGCACTATTATGTTTCTCATCGGCTTCTGCGCGGCTATCGCGGTCGGTGCTATCAAGTTGTGCGCGCTCTGGGCTCACGAACCTGCCCGACTGGTAACCGACACGCCGTGGTTCTACATCGCGCTGACGATGATGATTCTCGGCTCGCAATTCTTCCTCACGGGTTTCGTCGGCGAACTCATCTCGCGCAATTCCGCCGACCGTAACTCTTACCAAATTAAAGACGAAATCGAATAACGTAACTCAATGAATCGACTTTTTCGACATATAGCAGCGGCTGCGGCTCTGCTCACGCTCATCGGTGCGGCGCTCTCGTGCAGCAACGACGAGGGCTGCACAGGCAACCGCTCAAGCATCCCGCTCGCCGGTTTCTACTCGTCGCAGTCGGGCTCGAAAATCCAAGTCGACTCTATCTCGGTCTACGGTATCGGCATGAAGGGCGACACCACGATTGTCGACCACGCGCAGCTCATCAACCAGGTCTACCTGCCGCTAAACGTCGCCGACACGCTCTCGCGTTTCGTCGTGCGCTACGATGCGGTCAATCTCGCCGCTCTCAGCCTCACCGACACTATTTCGGTGACTTACAAGCCGATACCCTATTTCCACTCGGAGGACTGCGGCGCGATGTATCTCTTCGACATCGTCGACTATTCGACTACGAACGTGCTCATCGACTCTATCTCGTTCTCGACGATGCACATCGACAACGCTAACAAGGAAAACGTGCGCATCTACTTCCGCACGCAAGAGGAGGACGAACAATGAAACGCGCAATCGCCATAGTCGCTCTCGTTGCTGCCCTGGCGGCGCTCGTCCCGCAGGCGTATGCTCAACGCCGTATCAACCCGGTCGAGCCGGAGCAGGAACTCCGCATCCTCTCGAAGGAGGAAATCAAGCAGGTCAAGGACCGCGCCAAGGCGGAACAGCACTATGCGGACTCGCTCGCTAAGGATTCCATAAAAAACGATACGACAAAACTCGCCGGAAAAATCAAGCACCCGAAACTTATGAACGTGGCGGTCGGCGTCAACGTCTGGGACCCGCTGATGCGCGCTTTCGGCAAAAACTATGGCGGTGGCAGCGTTTGGGGTGCGCTCAATCTCTACAACAAGTATTTCCCGGTCGCCGAACTCGGAATCGGCATGGCTGACGACACGCCCGAAGACGGAAACTATACTTATAAAGGTAAAACGGCGTTTTTCGCCAAAGTTGGTATGAACTACAACTTCATGGCAGACAAGGACTCGCGCTACCAACTCTACGCCGGATTACGCTTCGGCTGGAGTGCCTTCCGCTACGACATCACTGACATTACCGTCGGCGACGGATACTGGGCTGACGAACACTCGTTCGACATCCTCGACCAAAAGTCGCACGCCTTCTGGGGCGAACTCCTTGTAGGTCTGCAAGTTAATATCGTGAAAAACTTCTCTCTCGGCTGGGCGGTACGCTATCAGATACCGTTCACAATCAAAGACAACGTCAACTCCCGACCCTGGTACATCCCCGGCTACGGCATCCGCGACAACAAACTCAACGTCAACCTCTCCCTAATCTACGAATTCCCGCTGACGCGCAAACACAATCCGTAGGGTCGCGGCTTGCTGCGACCTATCAGGCGATGGTATTATCCGGTCGCACCAAGGCGCGACCCTACGGCGGACGTTACAGGCTTCGGTATTATCCACCTGGCGATGGGTTGTAAAACGCAAAAAACATCAAATACAATCAAATATAAAAATGACTTCTTTTAGGAAATACCCTCGGGTACAATGGTTTGACTACAACGAAGGTATCTTTTTCGTAACTATTGTGACCCATAATAGATTGCATTATTTCGGTGAGATAACAGATAACATTATGTCGCTGAATCGTTGCGGCTTGATTGCGCAGAACGAAATAGACCTATTACCTAAAAGACTGAATAACATAGAATTGCACAATGCTGTAGTCATGCCAAACCATATTCATTTGTTGTTACGTATTGATAATACAAAAATGGCTAAAACCGGCTCCATAAAAACAAAAATGGGTGGCTTGCACTCTCCCGAACATCCTAACAATAAAGATTTGCCCTTCGAAATGCGAAATCACTTCGCATCTTTGTTAAGCACAACCGTGTGTGGCTTAAAAAGTGGTATTACTCGAGAAATCCGCAAAACCGGTTGTGATTTTCGTTGGCAACCGAGATACCACGAACATATCGTTAAGCACAAACAAGATTATGAATTGATAAATAAGTACATAGCCGAAAATCCGTTGCTTTGGGACAAAGATGTTATCAACGATTGTACGAAATAACGCGGCGAAAAAATCTGTCGCCATTCCCGGTCTAACGAATAAACAAATCTATCGCCATTCCCCGTCTAACGTAGGGTCGCGCCTCGGTGCGACC
>JAQXVL010000165.1 GCA_029224905.1 Bacteroidales bacterium | reverse complement strand
GGCGTTGTTGTCGACAAT
Source organism: Bacteroidales bacterium (assembly GCA_029224905.1). GTDB lineage: Bacteria > Bacteroidota > Bacteroidia > Bacteroidales > Muribaculaceae > Limisoma. The sequence continues at coordinate 4,304 of JAQXVL010000165.1, read as the reverse complement.
AACCACAACAGCGAGCACTTCGGACGAATTCTCGTCACCGAGGCACTATCCAGCGTTCCCGCAACCGGCTATCTCGCATCGACCGGCGAAAACGGTACGGGAACAGGCATCTACGCATTCGACCAACTCCTTCAACCCATCAAGAACGCTGAAGGCAAGTACGGCTTCCAAGCAGGCTTGACACAAAACACCACCTATCCGGGCGGCAAGACGGCAGTTTACGACTTCAAGCGCCTCGCTATGAGCGACGACGGTCGTATCTTCTTAGGTCGCCAAGGCGTTGAAAACACGAGCCTCTGGGAGCTTAATCCCGACGACCTCTCGGCAGCCGCTACCGAAGTGTTCCAAGGCACCCTCGGCACTGACGGTATCGTGACCGACGAGTCAGGCAACTTCGTGGCAGGTCCGGCTACCGGTCTCGACGTCTACGGCTCGGGCTACGGCTTGAAAGTGGCAGTCGTTTCTTGCAAAGACGGTTATGCACTCTCGCAGGCTAACCACCGCGTCGACATCTATAACCTCGGCAAAAACACTACATGGAATGCCGCTCCGTCGCAAAGCCTCGAGGCAATCAGCGGTCAATACTGGATTAACAGCGCAACCGTCAACGCCAAGTTTGACGCCGACGGCGAAGGCATTATGGTAGGTCAATATCGTGGCGCACCAAACGAAGCCGAACCCTCTTACAAGCACGTAAACCTTAACACCGGCGTTATCGACTATAGCGACATTACAACACTCGCCGCCGGTGCCGGTATGGCATGGAACGCCAACAAGACCCTCATGGCAATGGCGACAGGCAAGGCTACCGTAGGTATCTTCAAAGTGACCAAAGACGAGTCGGGCGTGCCTACGTTCACAAAACTCTACGACTTGGCAACCACTTGCGGTACGAACACCAACGCAATGGCATTCGACGTTGCCGACAACCTCTACCTGGTTTCGAACTCGGGTGAATGGTTCAAGGCATTCAGCCTCCCGCGCGAAAGCGGCGAAGTGGTTGTTCCCGCCGCTAAGAAATATAACGTTTCAATGTCGAGCGACAAGTATCCCGCAGAACTGTTCTTGATGAGCGACCACACAGGCTGGAAGGCTAATGTCGGTATCAAACTCACAAAAGAAGCGAACGGCATCTACAAAGGCACTCTCGAAGGCAACTGTTGGTTCGCATTTACAGCAATTCTCGGCGAAACCGAAGACGATTGGGAAGCCGTCAACTCATTGCGTTACGCACACAGCACGAATAAGGAAGTTATGCTCAACACTCCGGCGGCAATCGAAGAGGTTGCAGACGGCTCGATGCACATTGCAGCCGAAGGTACGTTCAACCTCACCGTCGATTTGAAGAACATGACAGTTCTCCTCGAAGGCGAATCGACTACCACTTATCCTGAAAAGCTCCACGTTGTCGGCGGTGCTTACAGCTGGGATCCGTCTCTGTCGTACGAACTTGCCAAGGTTGGCGAAGGCATCTACAAAGGCACCGTCACAACAGCCGAAGGTAAGACCAACTTCGCAATCTGCGAAAACATCGGCGACTGGGAAACCATCAACGCATCTCGTTGGGGCTTCGCTCAAGACAACGCAACAGCAATACTCAACCAGCCTTGCTCGATTGTTAAGGGTAACGGCGCAATCAACGTGCCCGCAGTAGGCGACTTCGACGTAACAGTCAACCTTGTCAACATGACCATCCTCATCGAAGGCGAAGTTCCTGTCGAAACGCCCGAAAGCCTCTACCTCATCGGTAACCTTGACGACACAGGCAATTGGGATTTTGCAGCCGCAGTTAAGCTCACCAAAGATCCGGTTGACGCCGTATTTACCGCGAAAGACGTTAAACTCTATCCGGCAGGCGACGATGGCTTCGCTTACTTCGCATTCACATCGGTATCGTCGACCAACTGGGATGAAGTAAACGCATTCCGCTACGGTCCGGCTGTCGACGGCACGGAAGCGGCAGACGGCGTAGAAGCAGCCTTCACCATGGCAAATACGTCGTTCAAGGCTCTCGGCAATACTTATGGCATCAAGGTCGACTTCGACGCGCTCACCGTTAAGTTAGTCAAGAAAGACGGCGGCGTAGAGTCGGTAGTCGACGCAGTGGCAGTAATCGCCGGAGTGGGCAACATCCGCATCCTCGGCGAAGCACAAAGCGTTTCAATCTACACCGTTAGCGGTCAAGCAGTTGCCGTCAACAGCAGCGAACGCACGTTCAGCGTTGCCAAAGGCATCTACCTCGTAACCGTCGATGGTAAGACAACCAAAGTGCTCGTTAAGTAGCAAATAGGTCTAATAATCAAATATTGCAGTCGCATTCCCCTCCGGAGTGCGACTGCTTTTTTGTTCGGCGCGACTTCGACAGGCAAAATAGATGGGCTATAACCTGCAATGTTCACCATCAAACGGCACACCTCGATGCGACCCGGTCATCCTCATCGTGTCGAAGATACGATGGGGATGAAAAGCCCCGGAGGGGCGCCAATTGTAGGTAACGCCGGGTTCAGTGCCGAAGGTGTTTAACCCGGTGAACGACAACGATATAGATGCTCGAACCTCGTGAGAGGTTCGGTTGTGATAGCAGAAAAGGAATCAGGAATTAGAAACCTGAAATCGGTCTCTAACACGCCGACGCCGTCTAATATCACGACCGAGCATCTCCGAAGCTCGAAATCTATTGTGTTGATTTTCACCGGGTTGAACCTCTCCGAGGTTAAACCCGGCGTTACCCACGATTGCTGTACCTTCGGCACAGCCACACCTGCCGTATATTCGACACGGCAGGTGTGCCTAACTTATTTCCAAACATTGTCCAAATAAACAATTCCTTCATCATAACGTAAATAAGAGAGACATTGATACGCCGGCAAAATTAATCAACCGTTTTTGGTTGATTTTGCGAAAACAACCATTTTTGGTTGATTTTTCAGTGAAAAGGTTGTAAGATGAGGCAACTTTTTAGTATATTTGCATCGTGAAACGGAGAATACTGACATATGGTGGCTACTTTGAGGCGTTTATGAGCACTTTAAAGGAAAAGGAGCAAGAAAAAATCCAGTATGGTCTTCTCTTGCTAAAAAACCAAGATAGGTTGCCTAAAAAGTTTGTAAAGTTAATTAGGTGTGGCATATACGAGTTGCGAACAGAATACGGAGGAAATATCTTTAGGGTATTCTTTATATTCGATGAAGGAAATGTCGTAGTGCTGTTTAACGGGTTCCAAAAAAAGAGCCAAAAGACACCGTCAAAAGAAATAGAAAAAGCATTAAAAATAAAGGAGGCATATTATGCAGACAAACAATCATCAAATCGTTGATTATGACCTTGTTCTTGACCAAAAGTTCGGCAAGGAAGGTACAGCAGAGCGTATCAAGGCAGAAGAAGACGCTTACGCTTTCTACAGCGGTATGATTCTGCGTAATGCTCGGAAAGAAGCGAAAATAACGCAAACAGAGTTGGCTCATCGTATAAATTCAACAAAGTCATATGTTTCAAAAGTTGAAAACGGCATAATAGTGCCCGGCGTTGGCGCTTTCTATCGCATGATTAACGCTTTGGGTATGCGCGTTGAGATTGTAAAGCCGATATATTAGTCGAAATTTTGCCAAACACATATTTCGCCGTAACTTTGCCGACGAAAAAAGCAGCGTATGGCAAATAGCAACAACCCGCACATATTAGGTACTCAGCCAATCGGCAAACTGCTCGTCAGTTACTCCCTGCCCGCCATCGTGGGGATGACCCTCACGTCGCTCTACAACATCATCGATAGCATCTTCATCGGCAACGGCGTGGGCGCACTCGCCATTTCGGGCATGGCAATCACCTTCCCGCTAATGAATCTGCTCATCGCCTTTTGTACGCTCGTCGGCGTCGGCGGTGCCACCATTTCGTCAATCCGACTCGGACAGAAAGACAAACGCGGTGCGGAAGATATCCTCGGCAACGCCGCTATCTTGTTGATTATCAGCGCTTGCTTCTACGGTGGCATCACGCTGTTCTTTCTCGACGACATCCTCCGCCTGTTCGGCGCAAGTAGCGAAACCCTGCCGTACGCGCGCGACTTTATGCAAATAATCCTCGCCGGAAGCCCGATTTCCTACTCAATGATAGGTCTGAGCAACATCATGCGCGCGACAGGATATCCCAAAAAAGCAATGCTCTCGTCGGTACTTACCGTGGTGTGCAACCTGATTTTCGCGCCGATTTGCATCTTTGTCTTCGAGTGGGGCATGCGCGGCGCCGCCATCGCCACCATCGCTTCGCAAGCCGTCGGGCTCGTGTGGGTGCTCTGCCACTTCCTC
>JAQXVL010000164.1 GCA_029224905.1 Bacteroidales bacterium | reverse complement strand
CGAAAACAACGAAAAACTCCAAATCAACTACTTGGAGCCGCGTATCCCCTACCGCGAAACAATCACAAAGGCATCGAGAGCCGACTATCGCCACAAAAAGCAATCAGGTGGTGCAGGTCAATTCGGCGAAGTTCACCTAATTATTGAACCGTATACCGAAGGCATGCCCGAACCCGACACTTATCGCTTCGGCAACCAAGAGTTCAAGATGAGCGTTCGCGACAAGCAAGAAATTCCGTTGGAATGGGGTGGCAAACTCGTTGTCTACAACTGTATCGTCGGCGGCGCTATCGACGCACGTTTCATCCCGGCAATCGTGAAAGGTCTTATGGACCGCATGGAGCAAGGACCGCTCACCGGCTCGTATGCTCGCGACGTTCGCGTTTGCATCTATGATGGTAAAATGCACCCGGTAGACTCTAACGAAATTTCGTTCCGCCTTGCCGGACGTAATGCCTTCAGCGAAGCATTCCGCAACGCCAACCCGAAGATTCTTGAGCCGGTCTACGATGTAGAAGTGCTCGTACCGTCTGACAAGATGGGCGACGTGATGAGCGATTTGCAAGGACGCCGCGCAATCATCATGGGTATGGAAAGCGAAAGCGGTTTTGAGAAAATCACCGCAAAAGTGCCGTTGAAAGAAATGTCGTCCTACTCGACAGCATTAAGCTCAATCACCGGCGGTCGCTCTTCATTCTCGATGAAGTTTGCTTCTTACGAACTCGTTCCCGGCGACGTTCAAGAAAAGCTCCTCAAGGCATACCAAGAAGAGAACAAAGACGAATAAAAACAAGTCGACATACTACAGGACGGAGGCTGCTCGGATTTATCCGGCAGCCTCCGCAATTTTTATCTACCCTATTTCAGTTCCGTGGGTTTGTCGGAGATGAGCGACTCGGCGAAGATGCGGCCGGCGTACTCTTCGGGATAGAGAAGGCGGTCGACGTTCATCGCCTTGAGTATCATCTCGTGCATATCGTCGATTACTCGCGCGTAGATGCGCTTGATTTTTGTATTTTTCAAAATGGCGATTATTCGCAACGACTGCTCCACGCTCTGCCCGATTGCCACAATGGCGCAATCGATTTCGCCCATCGGCAACGAAGCGAGCGCAACGGGGTCGGTCGCATTGAAGATGAACGACGCCGATACGCTATCCTTTATGGCATCGATTCGCTGTTCCGACGAATCGACGGCAACTACTTCGTACTTGTTTGCACACAGAGTTTCGGCGATTGCTTTGCCGAAATTTCCAACGCCAACTACTAAATATCTCATATCTTAATTTATTATTATATTATCTTTCGGATAGCGGAATCGAGCCTCACCGCGATGCCGCACAAGGCTCATGCCCAGCACGATAAAGCCCACACGTCCGCAAAACATAAGCACGGAAATGACCACCTTGCCAACCACGGACAACTGAGGCGTAACGCCGACGGAAAGCCCTACCGTGCTCGCTGCCGATACGATTTCGAACAGCAGTCCTTTTGCCGGAAGGTCGGGCTCGGTCGACAGCATTATCAAGAAAGCGATAAGGATTGCCGAAATCGATGCAAAAATCGTTGCCATGGCGCGACGCACCGAGTCGGCCGACACTTCGCGATTGAACAGCACTACGGCACCGCGTCCGCGTATGACCGACAAGAAATTGGCTGCGGCAACTGCAACGGTATTCACTTTGATACCTCCGGCGGTCGACTGCGACGCACCGCCAATCCACATAAGCAATACGACAACAACGAGCGTCGTGGTGGAAAACAGCGACATATCTACGCTGCTGAAGCCTGCCGTTCGAGGCACAACCGAATAGAAAAACGATTGGATGACTTTGTCCGTCAGCGAAAGTTCGGCAAACGCGCCGTTCCATTCCGTAACTGCAATCGCCGCAGTACCGAGCACTAACAAGCAGACGGTGGTCGTTATGACGATACGCGTATTCAGATTTGCGATGTGTTTCATCTTCTTCCGATGGTTGGGCTTGAATATCGAATGTAGGCGATAGGCTAACCACGCGCGGAAGTTGACCAATATCGGAAAGCCGATACCGCCCAAGATGACCAGCATCGAAATCACAACGTAAAACGAACTGCAACTCATCAGCACTGCGTTGCCGAGGTTCTGACTGTCGGTCGAAAATCCGGCATTGCAAAACGCCGATATCGAATGAAATACCGAAAAGTAGATTTCTTGGTTGACGGTCATTGCCGTTGCGCCGTGGATTGAAGTCCAAATCAGCAATGCGCCAATCATCTCAATAACGAAGGTAAAACCAAGGATATAGAACAGCGTCGACACCAGCGAATTCCACGTGTCGGAACCCACCATATCGCGCATTGCCAATTGGCTGTAGGCAGCGGTATTGCCCATATAAAAAAGTGCAAAGAAACTCGTGATTGTCATCACGCCCAAGCCGCCGATTTGCATGAGCGCCAGCAAAACGATTTGACCTTCGATGGAAAACGTAGTCGATATGTCGACCGGACTTAATCCGGTAACGCACACTGCGCTTGTCGATACAAAAAACGCATCTACTACCGAAATGTGCGCCCCGTCGGCTAACGACCGCGGCAGCATTAAGAGCAACGCGCCGACAACGATAATAATGGCAAAACCGCCGGCAAGCATCATCGCGGGATTGGTTTTGCGGTTCATCAGCCCGACAATGGCTCGCGAAATGTCGAGGACGGCAAAGATGCTCACAACCGACATCGTGACAAATCCGCTGCCTAAGAATGTCCACACGCCGTGAAGCAGACTACCCTCACCTACGCCGAAAATCCGCGGCAAGGCGGAGACATATAGCAACATCCCGACTGCAATCGTCAGTGGCAGCACATTCTTGCGAGAAGTGAGCAACGCCCACAAAGATTGGAGCGTAAACATCACAAAATAGAACCACCACGAAGCATGGACGATGCCCATCACCCATCGGCGCTCTTCGGCAGGCAATTCGAAACCGAAATTGACCACCACCGAGCCGGCAGCAATTAGCGACACCGCAAAGGCGACCAACCTAATGACCAGATCAATCTTTACGCGCCAACGCTGAGGAATAGTTCTTTCAAGCATATAACGCCACGTTTAGCAGCCCAACTGACGCTGAAGCGCTTCCATCTGATAGTTCCACAAATCTTTCGCCTCCTGCAGTTCGTCGGGCTCGGCAAAGTCGGTTACACAGAGCAGGGAATTGCCGGTCAACTCCGACGTCGTAATCCTGAGTTCGAAATATGTCTTGTCTTTGTCTTCCGACCATCGATAGCGAATATACTTTTCCGTGCGAAGTCCGACGATTGATAAGCCTTGCTCAACGCCGTTCCACATCAGCACAACTTCCTTGCCGTCCATTTTGGCATCGTCGGCAAACCATTCCTTCAACCCGTTAGCCGTAGCTATGTATGCCCATAACATAGCTACGGGGGTGCTTCGCATATCATATTCAAGCGTAAATTTCTCTTTTGCCATAGTTCTTTCAAATTTGGGCGCTAATTAAATACAAACATAGCAATAACGCAAATTTTAATATACAATTAACAACTATACGCTGCAATTTGCTTGATTATTTTGCGTATTTTAAACTGATTTAAGAGCCTGTTACAAAAAAAATCACCACGAATAATTATACATTACAAACTCCGCAAAATATGTTATAGAACATATTTCCACCACCATCAACAAAGAGAATTGTTAGAATTTTCAAGCAATTAATAAATTTACATTTTGGTTGACGGAAGTTTAAATTGAATTAAAATAGCATATTATACATTGCCTATTCAAAAAATTATTCATACCTTTGCAACGAAAACGAGGGGAAAAGAGTTTCCTCTGCCGAAAATCGGCAAGGGCTTATCTCAGGTGGACGCCCAAGAGAGCCCTTAATACGAACCATAAATTGTTGTAATGAGAAAGACATTATTAGTAATTGTGCTTCTCGTCGCCTTAGTTGGTTTCTCTTCAGCATTCAATGGTGAAGACATCGATGCGAAAGTCGGTTCTTTTGCTCCCAACATTTCAGTGGAGAACCAGGACACTACTTTCCGACTAAGCCAATTAAGAGGCAAGTATGTTGTGGTCAACTTTTGGTCGGCAGACAATGCCGAATCGCGAATCCGCAACATCGAGATGAGCAAGTTTATCGGCAAGCATTCAGACAAAATTGTATATGCTTCGATTAATTTCGACAGGAGTTACAGCCTGTTCCGCGAAACAATCAAAATCGACAACCTCGACAACTCGGCACAATTTTTTGAAAAAGATGGAATTTTTTCTGAAGTGTATAAACAGTTTCATCTACAAAACGGATTAAACTGCTACCTAATCAGCCCGGAGGGCAAAATCGAAGCAGTAAATCCCGATGTGCGGCAACTGGCAGAAATTTAAAGCCTGCTCAACAACAGGCATTAAGCCGCAAGTTCACAAATTCGGTGTAATAATTGATTACTCCGAATTTTATTTTTTTATTACCCCTGCCAATAGCAATAAAACCGCCGCCGTTTCGTTATTAAAGAAATAGAATAACGTAAATGAAATTTCTAAAACTATTATATATCATCATTTTCGCCAACGTCTGCCTGGCAACGGCGGCGCAAGTAAAAATCTTCGGTAAGGTTGTCAACGCCGAAGGCGAGCCCATCGAGTTTGCCACCATACGCATCGGCGGCACGGCAATCGGCGCCAATACCGGGCTCGATGGAAAATATTCAATCAACGTGGCGCGCAACGACACCATCGAACTCATCGTGTCGTGCATCGGATTCAAAGAGCATCGGCAGAAACTCATCAAGCCCACGGGGCAAGTCAACGTCGACGTTCGGCTCTTCCGTACGGCTCGCGAACTCCAAGAGCTGGAAGTTACGGAATATAAAAAGCAAACCGACGGTATGCAATCAATCGACACCGAAGCTATCAAAAAAGCGCCGAATCTGTCGGGCAACGGCGTCGAATCGCTTATCACCACAATGGCAGGCGTATCGTCGAAGAACGAGCTAAGTTCGCAGTATTCCGTCCGCGGCGGCTCGTACGACGAAAACAGCGTATATATTAACGGTATAGAAATCTATCGCCCGCAATTGGTCACCTCCGGACAACAAGAAGGACTGAGCATCATCAACTCGTCGCTCGTCGGGTCGGTCGACTTCTCAACCGGCGGTTTTAGCGCCGAATATGGCGACAAGATGTCGTCGGTGCTCGACATCACATATCGTCAGCCGGAAGCATTCGAGGGCAATATCGGCGTAAGTATGATGGGCGCCGACGTCGCTATCGGGCAAAACAGCGGCAAATTTTCGCAGCTCCACGGAGTTCGCTATAAGCGCAACACCTCGATTCTCAGTTCGCTCGAAACAAAAGGCGAATACGAGCCGAAATACTTTGACTATCAAACGAATATCCGATACAAATTCGGCAGCCGATGGGAAGCGTCGTTCTTGGGAAACATCTCGATGAACAACTACAAATTCACGCCGGCAACGCGCAATACATCGTTTGGCACAATGCAAAACGTCAAAGAATTCACCGTCTATTTCGACGGGAAAGAGTACGACAAATTCGAGACCTACGTCGGTGCGCTTGAATTGAGCTATCGTCCCAACAAAAGCACGGCGTTCACCTTATTGGCGTCAGGATTTATCACCAACGAACTCGTTTCGTACGACATCTCCGGAGAATATTGGCTCGACGAAGCCGGCACACACGACGGCGAACAGTCGATTGGCGGAGAAATCGGCGTCGGGAAATATCTCGAGCACGCTCGCAACCGATTCAAAGCGTCAGTCTACACATTCGGACTGAAAGGACATACGTCGCTCAATCATCACAACATTGGCTACGGCATCGAATATCGCCGGCAAACGGTCTACGAACGCGCCAGCGAATGGGAAATGCGCGACTCGGCGGGCTACGCGATGCCTCACATCGAAGGCGCAATCAAGATGGTCTACAACCTCACATCAAGCCACGACATCAACACAAACAAACTGTCGTTCTACGCCATGGACACCTATCGACATATGTTCGACACCGGTCTGCTGACAATCAACGGCGGCGTGAGAATGTCGTACTGGGATTTCAACAAAGAATTCCTCGTAAGCCCGCGCATAAGCCTTGGGTTCGTGCCCGAAAAGAACAACAACCTGGCGCTGCGGCTTTCCGGCGGACTCTACTACCAATCGCCGTTCTTCAAAGAATTCAGAATGACCGAAACCGACGAATACGGAAACTCATACATCAAGCTCAACAACGACATCAAGTCGCAGCGCAGCATCCAAGTAATTGCCGGAACCGACTACACTTTCCGCGCCATGAATCGTCCGTTCAAAATCACTGCAGAAGCCTACTATAAGAACTTGAACAACCTCATACCCTACGAGCTTGACAACCTCAAACTCGTCTACTCCGGCACAAACTCGTCGAAAGGCTACATTGCCGGACTCGATTTCAAATTTTTCGGACAATTTGTACCCGGCACCGACTCATGGATTAGTTTCTCGCTGATGAAAACTCAAGAGACTCTTAACGGCGTCAAAGTGCCGCGCCCTACCGACCAACGCTACAGCATCGGTCTGTTTTTCAACGACTATTTCCCGAAATTCCCGAAGTTGAAGTTCAGCCTTCGCGGCATTCTGTCGGACGGCTTCCCCATGACACCGCCACAAGTGACTCGCGACGTCACATACTTCCGTGCGCCGGCATATAAACGCGTCGACATCGGCTTGCAATATCAACTCGTCGGCGGCGATGAGCATAATCGTCCCGACAACTTCTTGCGAAAATTCAAAAGCATCTGGATTGGCGTCGACGTCTTCAACCTGCTCGACATGTCGAACGTAAGCAGCTACTACTGGGTTACCGACGTCAATCAAATACAATACGCCGTACCCAACTACCTGACCGGCAGACAATTCAACATCAACCTTTCTATAGCGTTCTAACGAGCCGACAGCCACGAAAACATCGTGGCGTACACTTGATTTCGAACGGACTCGGCAGACAAAATCAAATCGTGCAGACCACCGTCGAACACGCGTTCGTCGACGTCAGAGCCTAAACGTCGACCGAATTTAGAGATATCGTCGACATCAAGAACGCTATCGCCGCGGTTGAAATCCGGATTCCAGTCGCTGCCGCCGACGCTACGAGCCGAACGCATAAGCAATATCGGAACGCCGATGTTTGTATCTTTCTTATGCAACTTCTTTTGAGCGCGATGGATGGCTGTAATCCACCCCACACTCACCTTCGGCGACACTTCGAACTTCCACGACGTGTTGTAGGCCCATTCGCCGTGATAGCGTTTCAACAGGCTCTCGCTATACGCGCGGCTGTTGCCTTGGCTGATTAGCATCGACTTAAACGGCATAATCGACACCAACGGAACAAGCATCTTCTCCTGAAACCAACTGAGATTCATATCCAGAAACGGGCTATTCAACATCAACCCTTTTATAAAGCCTGCGCCGGTGCCTCGCTGTTGCAGATAGTAGCTCAAAATCAACCCACCGGTCGAATGTCCGAGAAGATACACATTTCTAACGCCGTCTGCCTTAGCAACCGACAGAACGCTATCGATTTCCGCAAAATATGTAGCCAAATCGTCGACGTCAAACGGACGGTCGCCTTGGCGCAACGACCGACCATAGCGGCGCAAATCGACGGCGTAAAACGAATAGCCGTGCGCCTGGATGCTGTCGCCCAATTGGCTTTGAAAGAAATAGTCGTTGAAGCCGTGCAAATAGACCACGGCTTGTCGATGCGACGCATTGCCGCAATGACGCACTACGGTAGCGACATCGCCGTTGCCGAGCGAAACCTTGCGCTGCTCGTAGCCCGGCAAGATGTCCGGTTGCCAACTCGAGCCGACAGCAGGCAAAACAGCAACTACCGCAAAAACAACGGCAAATGCCGTGCGCCGAAAAGTGTTGCGCCAATTCATTTCTTAATCAGCTGAAGATTCGCCCAACGATTCTTCTCAATGACCGACACCCGCTCGAGTCCGCACGCATGTGCAGCAGCCTCGACCACGGGCACATCGTCGACATAGAAGCCGCTCAGCATCATCTCGCCGCCCGACTTCAGAGCAGCCGCATAGCGGTCGATGTCGGCTGTGATAATGTTTCGGTTGATGTTTGCCAGCACAATGTCGAACGATGCCGATTCAGTAACCATATCGGCACCGCCGAGACGCAAATCGATTTCCGGATGGCCGTTAAGTTGTGCGTTCGCAACAGCATTTTCGTAAGCCGGAGGGTCAATCTCCACGCCGACAACATTCGCAGCGCCACACATCGCCGAAAGTATGGCAAGCACGCCCGTGCCGGTACCCATGTCCAATACGGATTTTCCCGACATATCGGCATCCAAGATACGCTTAATCATCAGGCTCGTCGTTTCGTGATGCCCCGTTCCGAATGCCATTTTCGGGTCGATAACGATATCGTATTGGAGTCGCGGAAAATCCTTGTGGAAAGAACTATGAATCACACATTTATCCTCGAAAACTATCGGATTGAAATAATGCTTTTCCCATTCTTCGTTCCAATCTTGCCCCACGACTAACTCCTCGCAGAAATCAATTTTCGCTTCGAAATCATAGAGTCCGACAGCCGTCGAAACGGCATCTTTATCCCACAATTCCTTCTTAATGAACGCGTCAACGCCATCCGAAGTCTGTTCGAAACTCTCAAAACCCGCATCGCCAAGCAACGCCGCCAAAATATCACACTCGTACGACTCACACGGCGTAAGCGTAAACTTCACTTTATAATAATCATTCATAGCAATCAACGTTTAGACGTAATAATAAGCCAAAGGTACGCCAAAACAACGAAAAATAAAAGCGTATCCGACAAATTCGGTGCGAGAACCGCGGTCGGAAGACGCAACAGAGGCTGTCCGAACTTGCCGGGCAGCCTCTGTTGTATTGGTTTGTAAATTAAACACTATGGTCTTCCGGGGCGACCACCGCCACCGCCGGGACCTCCGCCGCCATTAGCGCCTGTGTATTGCGATAGAGTTACGGAAGAGCCGCCGGTAACTGTTCCATCGATAATGCCCATGCCGCCGAAATATTCAACGCCACCGCTGACTGTTACACTCGATTTGACTGTAGTAGTACCGCTCGTCGACACAACCATTACTGTTCCGCCGCTTGCCGGAGTTTTGAATGCTAATGCCAATTCGCCGTTGTTGTAGAGTGCATACCACACATTCTTGCTCCAAGACGACGATGAGTAGCAAGTCTGCGTAAGGCTGCAGCCTGATTCCAAGCCACCGAGAGCCACGAGTGTACCTCCGGAGAAATACAATTTCTTTTGTTGCTCGGAGTTGGCATCGACGGCAAGTTCCGGAGTGGTAGAACCGACAGCATAAACAACACCGCCCTTGATATAGCAGTTGCCATTAGCGTCTATACCATCGTTATTCGTAGCACGCGAGAAAATATATCCGCCGCTGATAGTGAGGTCATTAGCCGAGTTGATGCCATCGTCGTATGCATTCACAATGATGTGTCCGCCGGTGATGTTTAAGTAACTCTTGCTCTCGATACCCTCGCCATTACGTCCGGAGGTCGTCACATAAATAGTGCCGCCGCCGATTTCCACGCCGTTATCGGCCTTGACGCCCTTCGGCGAAGAATAGTAGTTGGAATTTACGTTATCGGTATTACCGGTATAGTTGGTGTTTTCCGTTGTACCGTTATTGTAATACAACGTACCCGATGTGGTGATATTGATAGTACCATTGGTAACGGTAAGGAGTCCGTCGCATTTCATACCCTTACCGCCGGGACCGGTTGAAGTGATTTTGATGTTACCGCCACTGATTGTCAGATCGATGTCGCTACTCAATCCGCTGGCAGCCTTGGTTTCCAAGTCTGTAGTGTCCCACATACCGCTGCCGGTAGTCTTAATCGTAATGTCGCCACCGGAGATATCCATACTTCCGTTACTCTTGATGCCTTTTGCAGCAACGGCTGTCGAAGTAATATTGATTGTGCCGCCAAGGATATATACGTTACCGGTATCCTCGTCCACATGACCGGTTGTAATGCCGGTAGACGTTAAGCCGTCAAGGTCGCACTGCATACCGTCGTCACCCAAATTGTTGAGATTGAGCGTACCACTCTCAATGAGCATAAACTGAGAGCAATTGATGCCGTCGCCCGGTGCCTTAAGGACGTTGATGGTGCAATTCTTCATCTGGAAGTATTCGCCGGTCTTTACGCCGTGTTTAAGGTTTGCCGTTACGTTAAGTGTTCCCGATTGAGCAAACTCGCCATGTCCTTTAATATAAAGACAGCCTTTTTGTGTACCGGCGGCGTTATCTGTCAGGTTGTTGACCGTGCCGTCTGCCACTTTCACTTTAATTCGCTTGCCGTTCTGAATATGGATTGCAGCGCCGCTATAGACGGGCGTTACGTTGGTAAGTGTAAGTCCGTTGAGCACCACTGTTGCCTTGTAGGAGCCTGACATATAGAACTCGCCATCGGTAGCGGTTCCGCTAAGATTGTAAGTAATCTCCTGAGCCAAATCGACGCTCTGTGCAATAGAGACATGCGCTCCGCTCACTACCGGAGTAACATATTTCGCGATGTTGCCTGCAACCGTGACTTTCGCCGACGTGCCGTCGTAAGCCACATTGATAACCGAATCGTCGACAGGTGTTTCGTCGACCGTCATTGCGGTAACGTCAGCAAGGTTGAACGCTTTTTCCATAATGGTAACTGTAGTACCGTTGCTGTACGGCATATCACCGGTTTGCGATGACGGGAAAAGATATGTGACGTCGCCAACAGTAACTTTAAGAGTCTGCGAAATAGCCGTGCCGGCTACAAAGACAATTGCTGCTAAAAATAGATATAATCTTTTCATTTTACCATTATTTTATAAGTAGCGTTATTACCTTTTACCAAATAGACACCGTTTTTCAATTGGTCTTTCGTGAGTCTTCTACCATACAAATCGTAGATAACCGAATGTTCGTCGAGGTCGTCGAGCGACAATTGTTCAACGCCTGCCGAAACATCAGTAGCAGAAAAGTACATCTTGCTCAAATCGGGCACCTCGAACGATGCGCTACCCGCATACAACTTCGTGCCGGAGTAAGAAATCGACAACCCTGCTACGGGCACAGAGGTCTTCGCTCCGCTGCTCGTCTAAAACGTAAGGTAGGCATAGTCTCCGGCATAAGCCTCCATACCTATCACGGCTGCCACTAATAAAAACAATTTTTTCATGAATATTATTGTTTAAAGAATTATCAAATATGGGTGTAAAAATAATAAAAAAATTAAAACAAATCATATCAATTTATCGCTGTTCGAGCCTTGGATATTTAAAATCGTAGCAAATTTAGAAATAAACTTAAATTCTATATATAAATAATTCTCGTAACAAAAGTTAACATTTTGTGCTATCTAAAAAAAAGAGGATGAACCTGTTTGTGATTCATCCTCTGTAAGGGGGCGGTGACCTACTCTCCCGATTTCTCAGTACCATCGGCGCGGCGGGGCTTAACTTCCCTGTTCGGAATGGGGAGGGGTGGATCCCCCGCGCTATTGCCGCCTTTCCTTTTGCGG
>JAQXVL010000163.1 GCA_029224905.1 Bacteroidales bacterium | reverse complement strand
GTAACCATCCGAAATAAGCCGTTCGGATGTGGCAAAAAAAACCTCACGAGGTTATTCGTGAGATTTTTTATAATAGAATGGGAGCATTTGCTTGATTTGGTCGGGCGGAGTGTCGTCATGCAGATTGGCGAGCACGTCGGTAAGCCAATCTTGTGGATTGATGCCTACGATGTCGCAGCTCTCAAGAAGTGTATAGAATATGGCGTTGTCGACTGCTCCTTTGTCGTTTTTGCTAAAGAGGTAGTTCTTGCGTCCTAACACTGTCGGGCGTTGGTTACGCTCTACTGCGTTGTTGTCGATTTGATAGATGCCGTTGTCGGTATATCGGCGGAGTCGTGGCCATAGTCTGTAGGCATATTCGAGTGCTTTGCCCATAGGGTCGGACGGGGTGCATTGCGCCGACACTGCTTCCATCCATTTATCCATAGCGTCCAGGATGGGCAGTGCTTTGGCTTTTCGCTCAGCTTCTATGCGTTCGGCTGTGGCTCCTTCGTCCTTGAGGTTTGCCTCAAGTTCATAGAGTAGGCTTATCCATCTAACGGCTTTGGCGGCGAGTTCGGGGTGTGATGTTTGGGCGTCAACAAATTTGCGACGCACGTGTGCCATGCAACCCAATAGGGTCACACCATCTTGTAACTCAAAATAATCGTATACTCCATAGCCATCTGTCTGTATTGCTCCCCGATAGTTGCGAAGTTCCGCTCGCGGGATGGTCCCGGCTCGTGAGCCATTCATATATAGGAAGTAGAGTCCGTGACTGTCGGGGCGGCTATCGAAGAACTGCCAAGCATAGCCGTTGCGCTTCTTGCCGGGACGGTCGACTATGTGCCATGGCACTTCGTCTATCCCTAAATATCCGCTTTGGCGAACATCTTTTCGCTGTGCCTCGTATAGGACGTTGAGCTTTGCCGCCACAGCATGTATCCAATCGTTAAGAGTTGACATAGGCAGTTTTACTCCCATATCTGCATATTGCTTCACTTGTCGATATTCGGGAATGTGATAGCAGAATTTATCGACCACTATTTTTGCGAGAAAATCGGCGCCAACATGATTTCCACCTATCACAGCTTTCTGTGCTTCACCTTGATAGATGCGTGGATCGGGCAGATTTTTATCCGACTTCTCGCGATAGATAGGTCGTATTATTACGTCAACCCACAATCTTGGCTTCTCATAGCGAATAAGGCGTGTTATATCTCGCCCAATCTCTACGCAGTTACTCAAATCAACTCCTTCCGGAATGATAAATCGCTCACGCTCCTCAAGGCCATAATATTGATAGATTGACGGGCGTTTCTTGGTTTTACGAGCCGACTTACGACGATTCTCAGTTGCCTTATCAATTTCTTTGGCAGTTTTTTCAATCTCCTCAGCCTTTTCAGCCATCGCCTCCTTGAAGTAATCATCAAACAGCCCCGGCTGACCATCAATAATATTAGAAGATTTCAAATCCTTCAAAGTCTTTTCATCAAGACTATCCTTTTTACTGCCATAAAGCATACGCGTAAGATACGCAATGCGCTGTTTGTACGCAATTTCTTTGCGGCGCAATTCTTCAATCGCACCCAAAAGTTCCTCGTATGTCGGCTTTATTTCCATACTGCTAAATTGCGAAAAATCAGCGAGATAACCAAATATTTTGCGCAGAATTTTTCAATAAATTTTCATCATTTTTCTCGTCGTCCGAATACACTTGATACCTACGACGTCGAGCCGCGCGAGGAGACACACCTTCCATCAAAAGCACCAACTCATCCCACCTCATTGACCGAAATCCGATACCTTCGCGCAGGAAAATCCGCGAATGAAATCGACCCTGCTCAAGGCGCTTGTAGTACATCGTATATCCGCCGCGCTCCCAATGTAGCACCTTCATCAACTTGCGGCTTTTGCCAACAAAAATATACACATCTCCATTAGCAGGGTCAAGACCAACGCTTCGTACCTGCCCACACAACTTGTTTACACCGGCACGCATATCGCTTGGATGTTGCGACATAACGATGCGGTTATTTTCATTAAGATTGAACATAACTTTTTTTTACCGCAAAGTTAGCGCAGCCACAAGCCTGGCGAAAGTCGGCTTATTTCGGATGGTTACGATGATACAACCACTGCTCTATGCATAATTTCCGAATAAGCTTTTAGTTTTCGTCGTCGAAGAATGAATCGTCGAAGTCGAAATCGGTTTCGCTAAAGGAGTAAATGTTATCGGTAAATTTTGACAGTTCTCGGCTGTCTTTTTTTGTTGGTCGACCTAATCCTTTTTGGCGGTTAATAAAACCGCTAATACGCGACATTTCGAGCAGTTCGTATTGCTCGGGTGCGGTGACGTTTTCCAAGAAGTTAGGCACGAGTTTGGCGCCCATCCTATTCTCCGCGAGGTCTTTGACGCGGAAAGAATAAGTGATAGGCGGCTTACGAACATCGACTATCTCGCCGACTTTTACCGGGCGAGAAGGCTTAACATTCATCCCGCCGATTGTAACTCTGCCTTTTTTGCAAGCATCGGTTGCAATTGTCCGCGTCTTGAAGATGCGTGTAGCCCAAAGCCACTTATCGATTCTTACGTCTTTATCCATTTACTTGTTGTTGAATTGGTTCATTGTCAATGACAGCCCGGCGAGGCAGAAACTGCGAATTGCATCGACGGCAATTTTTATCCGTTCGTCGAGAAGAGCCTTATCGTCGTCGTTAAATTCGCCAAGTACGTAATCTATCTGGCATCCTTTCGGGAAGTCGTTACCGATGCCGAAGCGCAGACGCGGGTATGCCTGAGTGCCAATCATCTCGGCGATGCTTTTCAGACCGTTATGTCCGCCATCGCTGCCTTTTGCTTTAAGACGGACGGTGCCCAACGGGAGCGATAAATCGTCGACAAGAATGAGCAAATTTTCTACGGGAATATTCTCTTTTTCAAGCCAATAGCGCACGGCATTTCCGCTCAAATTCATATATGTCGATGGCTTGAGAAGCAAGAGTTGTCGATTCTTGATTCTCATCTCAGCGGTATCGCCATAACGATTTGTGCTAAAAGTGATATTGGATGCCTTAGCAAGGGCATCCAATATCATAAATCCTATATTGTGGCGAGTATTTTGGTATTCGGGACCAATATTACCCAAACCGACAATTAAGTACTTCATTTACAAATTATTTAGCTTCTTCAGCTTGGTTACCACGAGCGGCACGAGTCAATTGAACGGCGCAAACGACAGCATTTTTAGCGTTAACCAATTCGAGGCCATCGTAGTGGAGGTCGCCGATTTGAATAGTTTTGCCGAGTTCGAGAGCGTCAACGTTGACAACAACGCGTTCGGGGATGTTCGTGTAAACTGCTTTAACTTTGATTTTCTTCATCGAGAGGTTCAATTTACCACCGGCTTTAACACCGACAGCGTGACCTTCAATTTTAACAGGCACTTCGATAGTAACCGGCTTGTCTTCGCTCACTTCGAGGAGGTCGATGTGGAGAATTTCTTCTTTTACCGGGTGGAATTGAACTTCCTTGAGCACTGCCATTTTCTTTGTGCCTTCGATATCGAGTTCGATAGCAAAAACGTCGGGAGTGTAGATGAGTTTGCGAACATCATCAACTGTCACTTTAAGGTTTGTTACCAAAACGCCTTTGTTATTGACAGTTTCGATTACTTCTTGTCCGGCTCCGAGTTTGCCGCTGTAAGGCAATTCTACTACTTCGCCACCGTTCATTACTACAGGAATAAATCCTTCTTTGCGCAAGCCTTTTGCTGCTTTCTTGCCAATTTCTGTTCTTGGCTTAGCTGATAATTGGAATGTTTTCATTCTGTTTTGTTTTTGTGTTACTCAAAATTAAGTTTATTGTTGCTTAATTTCCCATCACACGGTACTCTAAAAGCGGTGCAAAGGTAGGCATTTTTTTTGAATCGCGCAAGTGTAAATGCAGAATTTTCAAACGAATAGCATCAGTTTCGGCGTTTTTGGCTCTCACGTCGGATTGCAGCGACGATTTGCGGGATTAGTGCGTGTCTGCCATCGTTCGTCAGATGCGTTACCGAAGGAATTTCGTCGGGGATTGTGGCTGCTTGTGATGAAATACGGCGCAGGACGTCTTCGCGCGACATTGCGTTGCGCGCCATTACGCGCTCTACGCGGATTTCCAACGGTGCTTCTACGCTCCATACGGCATCTACCGATTTCGACATACCGCTTTCTGCGAGTATTGCGGTTTCGACAAAAACAGTTCCGCCGTTTCGTTGTGCCCATGAGTCGAAATCGTGCAACACAGCCGGATGAACCAAGGCATTGAGTCGGCTTAATTTCTCGGCGTCGTTAAAAGCAATCGATGCGATATAAGCGCGGTCGATTCCGTCGGGAGTAACTGCTCGAGGTCCGAAAATGTCGACAAGTCCTCGATGAATAGCCTCCGACTCGTCCATCAATCGCTTTGCGTTGCTATCGCAATCGTACACGGGATATCCCATGAGCGACAGCAGTCGCGACACAACGCTTTTACCACTACCGATTCCACCAACGATTGCAATTCTTTTCATAGCCGTTCGACGATAAATTCCACGCTGTCGGTGGTTAGGGTTACGTTACGCATTATGTCGGGAGCTCGGTCGATGCGGAGAGGCAAAGTGCGTTGTCCGGCATGGATGTCGGAATAGTCGACAGTTGCTGTAAGTTTGTACTTATTCACTGAGTCATAGCAACTTATCGGAATAAAACAGGAGGCTTTGACGAGTGATGGGAATGTGATAAGTCGCATACCTTCGGGCACGTTGATTGGCACGACTTGCACGAGCGAGAGTTTTTGTACGAGCGGTTCGACGGGCACCGTAATCGATACGCTGTCGGGGATAAAGCGAACGCCTTCAAGTCGAGTTAGAGCGAGGCTTGTCCGCAAAGTGTCTTTAAGTTCTTTAGCAACAAAACGCTCAGTCGAAACCGAATTGACGCTTTCGAGAGTGAGCATATCGGAATAGACGACCACCGAATCGGGACCCAAAACGACTTTCCCGTTTAAAACGTATTGAAAGTTAGCCGACAAATCGGCGTCGGCAACTACCGGAATTTTCTTTCCCGGACGATTGGTGTATCGGAGGACTAACGATTCGGGCGAGTAGTTTACGACGTTTGCTTCCATCCCGAAAAGGTCGCTAAGCAGTTCTGTCATTTGCTGAGCTGTAACGACGAATCGACTTTTGCCGTCGGAATATTCAGCGAACGATATTTTCAAGGTCGGACCTTCGCCCCAGAGATAGCGCATCATTGCGTATCCGGTGTTTTTCAAAGTAACATGTACGGCTTCCGGACATTCGTCGATGAGAGTTGTTCCTTCGGGTACGTTCACAATATCAATGCGTACATTGTAGTTTTGTTGCATTTGATTGTTAAGTACGAGAATCGACCAAAAGACGAAAGAGATGACAACAAAAATCAAGTAGAGCAACACGTCGCGTCCCCTCGACGACGAGAAAAACTCAGCCGCCCTACTCTTAAATGCTTGTATGTTGTCTTTTAAGCTCATAGTAAAATAGCCACACCCACGAGTCATTGCTCGAAGCGGATATGGCTATTATTGGGTTAATGAATAATTATTGCTTGTTGGGTTGTTCTGCATCGGCAGCTGACGGATACACCGAACCTTTGTCAACTTTAATGCGAACACCATCGGCAACTTCGAGAATGATGGCGTTTTCTTTGATTTCTTTGATTCTGCCATAGATTCCACCGGCTGTAATCACTTTGTCGCCGTTCTGCAAGCCTTCGCGGAACTTGCGAATTTCTTTTTGCTTTTTCGATTGCGGACGAATCATTAAGAAATAGAAGATGGCAAAGAGGGCTACAATCATTAAGATTTGCATCAAGCCACTACCACCATTTGTTGCTTGCAACATAATTGAATTAATCATAGTTATTCTATTTTAAAAATTAATCGATTTGTTTTAATAATAAACCTTCTTCTTTAAGGTATGTGATAATTGAATAAAGTATTCCGTTAACAAATGTGCCGCTTTTGCCTGTGCTATAGCACTTTGCGAGTTCGACATATTCGTTGATTGTCACTACTACCGGCACCGACGGCACACGCAAGAGTTCTGCAATTGCGATTTGGAGCACAACGATGTCCATAACCGGGATGCGAGAGATGTCCCACGACGATTTGGGGATAAACTTGTCGATTAGTTTGAGATATTCATCGTAGTTATCAATCACATCGTCAAGGAGCAAATATCCGAATTGAGCGTCTTCTTCGTCTTTAAATTGAGGAAGTATTGCTTTATAAGGATTCGATGCCATACGTTTGAAAGTCTTCAAAACGAAAGTGCCTACAATGTCGAGGTCGTCGTTCCAGAACACCGATTTAGCCTCGAGCACTTCTGCCAAGTCGTCGTCAGGAAGTACGATTTTGCGCATCACTTGTCGCCAAAACTCCGCATCGTCATCGCCCGTAACTTCCGGCTTCTCCATATAGTCGGCATAAATGTCAGATTCCAAAATTTTGTCGAGAATCAATCGAAGATAGATTTCGTCGTCGCGCCACGACACGTTATTGTCGGTAACGAACTCTTTGATGATTGCATTTTCGGCAATCGTTGCGGCAAAGGTATTGTCGACGAAACGAGTGTTGGGGTTCAAATCCTGCGGCGACGGCAGATATTTATTTTTTGCCGCCTCGAGACGTTGACGTTGAAGTTCGGTAAGAGCAACCGGCAGCGTCAACAAATAGAAATATAATTGATATGCTGTATCCAAGCTGTTTTTCAGCTTGTTTGCGGCAGTTTCTTTACTGTCTTTGTTTATGAGGTAAGAATACAAAGTCTGTACGACCAATATTCTTATCAAAATTCTATTAACCATATATCCGTTCTTTATCCTTGCAAAGGTACAACAAAAACTTCTAATAATAGAGTATTGCGCCTAAAAAAGCGTTATTAAGCGTTAGCCGAACGTTGACGGACCACTTCGTAGACAACAATACCTGCGGCAACCGACACGTTCAACGAATTAATCTTACCAAACATCGGGATAGCAGCCAGAGCATCACATTCGCGGATGTTGTCGGAAGCGATGCCGGTGTCTTCTGCACCCATAACGAGAGCTGTCGGCACCGACAAATCAACCTTTGTATAGTCGTCGACAGCTTTTTCGGTAACACCTACCACGGTTAACCCGCTGGCTTTGAGCATACGAAGTGCTGACGTCAGATTTTTAACGCGAGCAACTGGAATATGCAATAAAGCTCCCGCCGAGGTTTTTACGGCATCGGCATTAATCGACACGCTGTTGCGTTCGGGAATCACGATAGCATCAACTCCGGCACATTCGCAAGTTCGTGCAATGGCACCGAAATTGCGCACATCGGTTATTCCATCGAGCACAACGATAAAAGGCACTCTCCCCGACTCGAAAATCTCAGGCACGAGATTGTCGAGGTTGGCATAGCTCACCGGTGAGAGGATTGCTATAACGCCTTGGTGATTTTTTCGCGTAATTCTGTTAAGTTTCTCTATGGGCACGCGTTGCGAATAGACCGAGCGACTGCGAATTGCCTCAAAGAGTTCGCCGGCAAGTTCGCCTGTCAAGTCTTTTTTCACTAAGATTCTATCAATCTCGCGGCCGCCGTTGAGCGCTTCAATCACGGCGCGCATTCCAAAAATATATTCGTCTGAGTGTAACATAATCAATTGAGTTTTAATAGCGATTTAGCGTTATTAATAGCGGCGTCGTCAACACGTTCGCCGCTCAGCATTCCTGCTATTTCAAGGATTCTGCCTTCGTTGTCGAGACATTTGATGTTGGTAACCGTCGAATCGGCAATATCTTGCTTGAACACTTTGAAATGATGAGCGCCAAGAGCTGCGACCTGGGGCAAATGGGTAATCGAAATGACTTGGATTTTGGAAGCGATACCTTTCATCATTTCGCCGATTTTGTTAGCTACTTCGCCCGATACGCCGGTATCGACTTCGTCGAAAATAATCGACGGCAGTTGCATCTTTTCGGCGATAATCGACTTAATGCAAAGCATCAGGCGCGACAATTCACCACCGGAAGCGGTCTTTTCAGCCGATACCAATTGTTGGTTTTTGTTGAAAGCAAAAAGGAACACAATGGCGTCGCAACCGCTTTTGCCGAAGGGCTGCTCTTGGAAATCAACTCGGCATTGAAGGTTCTTCATTCCCAGAGGTTTGGCGACAGCTTCCAACTTTGAAGCAAACACGTCGGCGGCAGCTTTGCGCGTTTTGGTCAACCTATCGGCGGCAACCTTAAGTATCTTTGTTTGCTCTTCCAACTGTTTCTGCAAGCCATCCAATTGCTCTTCCGAATTGTCGATCTCTTTCAGCGACTTTTCAAGGTCTTTCTCAATAGCAATCAATTCGCCGACGGTGTTTACGTGATAGCGTTTTTCGAGCGAATAAATAGCATTGAGCCGCGCCTCCACTTTTTCGAGTTCGTCGGGGTCGTCGTGCATTTCGTCGAGCTGACCGTTGAGATTCTCGTATATGTCTTGAAGTTCGATTGTTGCCGATTCCAAACGTTGAACGTATTCCGTAGAAGGCTCAAACACGTCAGAAAGTTGCTCGATGAGTGTCTGCACCTTGTTCAACTTATTAAGGACGGAATTATTGCTTTCGCCCAACAAGTTGCACGACTCCCATACTTTTTCCTTAACTTCGCCAATGTTTGAAAGCAGTTTATGCGTTGCCTCCAGCTCTTCTTGTTCAGATTCGTTAAGGTTCAGCGGACTGAGTTGAGACAATTGAAAACGCAGATAGTCTTCGTTTTCCTTATTCTTTTGAATTCGCTCACGGAGTTGCTTCAGCTCGTCGGAAAGCTTTGTGTAGTTTGCGAATTTTTCGGCATAATCGTTTCGTGCGTCGCTATTGTCGGCGAGGCTGTCGATGACCTTAAGTTGATACGAAGGATTCAACAGCAAAGCGTTGCTATGCTGAGAATGTATATCGACGAGACGAATCGCCAAAGCCGAAAGCACAGCCAGGGTCACGGGAGTGTCGTTGACGAACGCACGAGTACGCCCGTTGGGCAACAATTCTCTTCGAAGCAAGCATTCGGAATCATAACTGTCTATGTCGTTTTCCGTAAAGAAGTCGTCCAAGCCGTAGCCTTCGATGAAAAACGAGGCTTCAATGACCGATTTCTTATCAGCATGACGAATCGCTTTGACGTCGGCGCGTTGACCAAGAAGCAGCGACAAAGCGCCCATAATAATCGACTTACCGGCTCCGGTTTCGCCGGTAATGATAGAAAGGCCTTCGTCGAAGGAGATTTCGACAGTGTCAATGAGTGCATAGTTGGATATTTTAAGATGCTTTATCATTTTTGCTCCTCCTTGATTTGGTTTAGTCGTTGCGACTCGGTTGGATATAATTGATACAATAATTCGTATACGTTTTGACGCTCCGTGGTGTTCGATTTAGAATAGACATTAACGAGTTCGTCAAGTTTAGCATCCTTGAACATCGAAAGAACTACCGACATCGGATTGGCATCATAAATCTGCTTGAGCAAGTCGAGCGATTGAGTGATGACCATTTTCCCTTTATCGGGGCTGAGCACCATTTCGTCCAAGCCTTTGCGATGATAGTTATAAAGCAACGTGCGAATTCCGCTTGTCGATTTGTCGGTAAATGCCGACAGTACGGCAGAGCGATTCTTGTTGTCTTCGAAGGCTTTCCAGCCTTTTTCGCCGGAGCTTTGTCCCATATTGACAACGGTAGCAGCCTTTTCGTAGTAGAAATCGCCTCCGTTGGGTGCAAAACTATCTGAATCGATGGCGAGAATCATGTAGCCGTAGAAGTTTAATATGGCGGTCAGATTGCTCTCCATGGTGGTTTCGGAGAATATCAACGGCTCGTTTTCGGTGTAAGTAAATTCGATGCTTGTGTCTTTAAAATTAATCAGCGTAGTCGTATAAGTGCTATTGTAGACGGGACGCGTCGACTGAACTTGCAAATCGCCCGACATAGTTGTTCCGTCGAAAGAACTCATAGTGAAAAACAATTTGCATTCAATCTTTTCGTTTGTCAGATACTTTGCATTCCCCCATTGAGTGTTGTTCATATATTCCGTTATGGCTGTTTTCAGCGTATTGAAAATTGCCTTGTCGGTGCCTGAGATTTTATCGGTGTTTATCTCGACCGTGCAATTCAATTCTTGGCATAATGCCACTGAGGGCATCACTATCGACAGCAACAATAGCAATATATACTTCATAAACAATTCACTTTTTAATTTTCTCAACGAGGTGGTCTACAATATCTTTTGCAACTTCGCGCTTGGGTTTTATCGAATATTCGGTCTTTGTTCCGTCGGCATCGATTATTGAAACCTGATTGGTATCGACCTGGAAACCGGAATTTGCAGTGACGGTATTGAGCACGATGAAATCAAGATTTTTACGCTCGATTTTTTCGACAGCATTCGCTGTAGCATTATCCGTTTCGAGAGCGAATCCGACAAGGATTTGATTGTCTGTCTTTACAGCGCCTAACCCTGCAGCGATGTCGGGATTTTTCTTCAAAACAATTGTCGGCACGTCTTGCTTTTCGCGTTTTATTTTCGCCGCAGCGACTTGAGCCGGAGCATAATCGGCAACAGCGGCACACATAATCGCGCATTGGCTGTCGGCGAATTCTCGACGTGCGGCTTCGTTCATTTCCGCAGCCGATTCCACGCTAATCACTCTGATGCGACTGTCGTTGCACTTAATCGAAACGGGACCGCTGACGAGGACTACATCAGCGCCACGAGATGCACATTCTTCAGCAATGGCATATCCCATTTTGCCGGAACTATAGTTGCCGATAAAGCGAACCGGGTCGATTTTCTCATACGTAGGTCCTGCCGTTATCATCACCTTCCGACCCTTTAGGTCTTGTATTTTGTCGAAAAACGCATCAACGACTTCGAAAATCCGCTCCGGTTCTTCCATACGTCCTTTCCCGACGAGATGGCTGGCGAGTTCGCCGGCAGGCGAATCAATTATGTGATTGCCATAACTGCGAAGCAATTCGATGTTGCGTCGAGTTGACGGATGGGCAAACATATCGAGGTCCATTGCCGGTGCGACAAAGACGGGCGATTTTGCGGACAAATAGGTGGTTATGAGCATATTGTCGGCAACGCCGTTAGCCATTTTTGCAATCGTGGAAGCAGTCGCCGGAGCGATTACCATCGCGTCTGCCCACAACCCCAGGTCGACATGGCTGTTCCACGAACCCGTATTAGCGGTAAAAAACTCGCTAATCACCGGGCGTCCGCTAAGTGCGGAAAGCGTCACTGGTGTGATAAACTCCTTACCGGAAGGCGTTATAACAACTTGAACCTCTGCCCCTGCCTTTACAAAAAGACGTAATAGCGACACAGATTTGTATGCCGCTATTCCGCCTGATATTCCTAATATTATATGCTTTCCTTTAAGCATTATCGCATTCTGAGTTTGATGTTGGTGAGCACATTCTTTGTGTTCTGCGGGAAATCGCCGTTGAGAATCCAACCGAAATATCCGGAATCGGTTTTCAAAACTTCTTCGACAGGAATTCCTTTGTATTTGCCGAAGTTGAAAACTTCCACGTTGTTATCGTTGTATACAATTCTTCCCGCCAAGTCGACATTTCGATTATGCGTTGAAAATTTCGAGAGGAAGTCGACGTCGTTTTGCAACGAAGGATATCTATCGAGTTGAGCCTTTAGCACTTCGTAAGTTGCACGAGTGTCGGCATTTGCCGAATGAGCATCGTCGAGGTCTTTTCCGCAATAGAACTTATATGCAGCCGAGAGGGTGCGTTGCTCCATTTTGTGGAAAATCGTTTGAACATCGACGAATCTGCGACGAGAGAAGTCGACTTCGACATCCGCTCTAAGAAACTCTTCAGCGAGAAGAGGCACATCGAAACGATTGCTGTTGAATCCGGCGATGTCGCATCCTTCGAACACGCGTGCAAGTTCTTTGGCAATGTCTTTAAAGCGCGGTTTATCGGCAACGTCGGCATCGGTAATGCCATGCACGGCTGTTGCTTCCTCGGGGATGTGCATCTCCGGATTGATACGCAACGTTTTTTCAATTTCCGTGCCGTTGGGCATCAATTTTATATACGAAATCTCAACAATGTGGTCTTTCGAAGCATTTACTCCCGTTGTTTCGAGGTCGAAAAAAATCAACGGATTTTGCAACTTCAATTCCATAATGCCCTCCCAACTATCTCGGAACCATCATTGGCATAACCAAGACGAGCCAATCTTCGTTCTCCTTGTTTTCCTGCGGTACAAACACACCGGGACGTGTTGTGTCGGTAATCTTAAGGTATATATCGTTTACCGAAAGATTGTTAAGCACGTCGATAAGGCAATCTTTGTTGAAGCCCATCGTAAGAGGAGCACCATCGTAGTCGCACGGGATGTATTCTCGTCCGCTCGAAAGCATTTCCGGGTCTTGTGCTTGGAAAAGTACTTTGTTGTCGGCAATCGTAAGTTGAATCAAGCCGCCGTCGGTAGCAAAAATCGACACACGCTTAACAACGTTGAGCATTGTACTCTTGTCGAGAGCAATAACAAAGGGGCTGCTTTGTGGAATAACCGCACCGTAGTTAGGATATTTACCACTGATAAAGCGACATTCCAAAGTGTATGTTTCGTTTTCGAAAACCACCGATTTGCTGTCGAACTTGACAGTAAGCAGATTGTCGGGTTTGGCAACTTCTGCAACTTCTTCGGTTTCAGGCGCTTCGGCGTCTTTCTTTTCTTTGTCTTCTTTCTTCTCGAGAATCGAAGCCAACACATTGGCAGGCTTAATCGGAAGAATAAACGAACCTTCAAGGCCGGGCTTTACAGCACTGTTGATGAAGCGCACAAGTTTGTGTGTGTCTGAAGCCACAAACACAATTGAATCGGGTTTAATATCCCAGAGCACACCCATCATAATCGGGCGCATTGTGTCGGTTCCGGCAGCAAAAACCGTTTTGTCCAAACTCTTTGGCACCTCAGTCGACGGAATAGTGAACGAAAACACATCGTCTTCTTGAGGCTTGGGACGCGGGAATTGTCCGCCGTCTATACCAACGATGTTGAACGTACCGTTCAAACATTTTACTTTGATTTCATAAGTTTGCGTATCCACTTCGAACGTAATGCCTTGCGCCGGCATCTCTTTGAAAAGATCGACCATCTTTTTTACGTTCACCGCAAACGACGCTTCACCTTCCACACCGCTGACAGGGATTCGAGCCACCAACGTGTTTTCTTTGTCCGACCCTATTATGGTCAATGTTTCTCCTTTTACTTCGAAAAGAAAGTTATTGAGCACATCAATAGAATTCTTTGTCGAAACGACCTTGCTGACTGCCAACATGTGGGTCAAAAGAGTCTTGCTGTTGATATTAAATTGCATATTCTTAAAGTATTTAATTTCATTTTTAGTTAGATCGATTTGTGTGGTTTTCTAAAATTGCCACACCTCTCGATTATAGCACAAAGTTAATCATTTTCGCTTTTATTATCAAACAATCAACTCCGTTTTTGAAATATTACTGAATATTTTTATCATTTTGACAATTCAAGAGCTTGACACCGTTGTCGGCAACAAGTATTCTTCTGCGTTTAAACAAATAGCCCAACGCTTTTTTGAAGTCTTTTTTACTACAATGGAACACGGCTTTAATGTCGTCGGGATGCGACTTGTCGCATAGGCGCATTACGCCGTTATTATCTTCAAGATAACCGACGATATGGCGTGCAAGTTGGAAGACCCGTTCGCCACCCTGTTCGCGGAATGTAATGTCGACCTTCCCGTCTTCGCGAACCAGTTTAACGACGCCATGCATCACATCGCCGATGCGTATTGTGTCGAAAACATCGTTTTTGTACACCATACCCCAATGCAGATTGTCGACAATCAGACGATAGCCCAAATCGGTTTTTTCGACCACCAAGGCTTCCACTTCGTCGCCTGGCTCATAACGCGGTATTTTATTACCCAAATATTTATTCAGTTTTGTCGACCCGACGATGCGCTTGCTGGCTTGATCCAAGTAGGCGTATACGACATACGATTTGCCGACGGCCATCGGCTCGCGCTGCTCGCGATATGGCACAAGCAGGTCTTTCATCACGCCCATCTCCATAAAAGCGCCGATGTCGTTGACCATAACCGTTTTTAGCAGAGCAAACTCTCCGACTTGAATCAACGGCAACTCCGTTGTGGCTATCAGACGATTCTCGGAATCACGATAGATGAACACGTCCAAATCGTCGTCGACAGCCGCCCCTTCCGGGACATACCGATTCGGCAATAATATTTCGCCGGCATCGCCTCCGTCAAGATAAATACCGAAATCTACTTTTTTTACTACCCGAAGATTATTGATTTTTCCAATTTTTATCATATCTTTACAAACGAATTTTTTGCGAATTTCGCTATAATAATTTAAATAGTATAATTTATTACGAGTTTTTTATCTAAAAAAATATGTTAAAACAACGTTATCTAACTCATTTTGCATTAGTTATAGCAATATTATCGGTCGTTACGTCTTGCCGTAATGCATCGAGCACATCGGGCGCGTCGACATCCGACACGGTTCAATTTCACTCAATCGTCGTTCGCGACTCCATTTTCGATTCAAAAAAGAGCAGCATAATTGTCGATGCAAATATTTCGCTTCCCGAAGCCGACAAACAGCTTTTCAATCTTTTTACCAAAGAGCTACTCGGCATCAACGGCGACTCAATCGATGCCAATCAGGCAGTAAAGATGTATGTCAACAACATCCTCGACTTCTATGAATCGCCAGGCGACACAATCGATTCGGAGCTTGAAGACGAGACCGAGAAAGTGTCGAAATACGAGATTTGTCATCGCATCGTGCCTATCTATAACGCAGCCGGAATCGTTAGTATTAAGAAAACGACGTCGCTTACCAAAAACGGGACTTCGACGATGAACACAAACGCTTATATTACGTTCGACGTCGCCAAATCGGTGCGTATCGGCATCGATGACATCATCAACGAGGAATACACCTCCGACATTGAAGCCTTGCTTAAAGAGCAACTTATGAAGCAAGAAGACGTAACCAATCAATCGCAATTGTTCGATTTGGGATACTTCAATATCGACAATCTCTCGGCAAGCAATAATTTCTACATTACAAACAAGTCGATTGTCTTTGCTTACCAGCCTTACGAGATTGCATGCCTTCAAGTTGGAGAAGTATGCATCCCCCTATCGTTCAAGCAACTCACACCTTACAAAAAAGACAACGACTTCACTGCGAAACTATTCGACTAAAAAGCAATGATTGATATTATAGATAAATATTTTCCGCAACTGTTGCCGACTCAGCGCGACCAATTCGTTCGCATCGGCGAGTTATATCCCGAGTGGAATGCAAAAATCAATGTCATTTCGCGTAAAGACATCGACAACCTTTTCGTGCACCACATTTTGCATTCGCTCGCGATAGCCAAGTTTATCGACTTCAAGCCTTCGACACAAATCATCGATGTCGGCACCGGCGGCGGATTCCCCGGCATACCACTTGCCATTATGTTCCCGCAATGCAGCTTTATGCTTGCCGACCGAACGGGCAAAAAAATTACCGTAGCACGCAGCATTGCCGACGAAATCGGCTTGAAAAATGTTGAATTCTTCCATGGCGATGTGGCGGAAATCAAGCAGCGCTACGACTTCGCCGTTTCGCGTGCCGTTATGGAAACTTCGGCGTTGGTCAAGCTGATAAAGAAAAACATCAAAAGCGAGTGCATCAATGCCCTACCAAACGGCTTGATTTGCCTAAAAGGCGGAGAACTCGATACGGAGATTGGCAGCCTCAAGAGCCGTGCAATTGTCGACAACCTGTCGACGTATTTTAGCGAAGACTTTTTCGAGACAAAGAGAATTGTCTACATACAAATTTAGAATTCGGCAATTATGGAAATTAAAGTCTTTACATTCAATCCGTTTGGCGAGCATACCTATATCGCCTACGACCGTAGCGGCGAATGTGTAATTATCGACCCGGGTATGATGTCCGACGTCGAAAATGCAGAACTGGCGGAGTTTGTCGAGTCATACGATTTGCGCCCTACCCACCTTATAAATACGCACATGCACATCGACCACGTGGCGGGAAACAATTTTGTGGAAAGCCGTTACGGATTGGTTGCCGAATGTAATACGGAAGACTCCTACCTGGCTGAACGTGTAAAGGAGCAAGCCGGGATGTTCGGCATCGACTATAAAGGACGTGATGTCATTATTGGGAAAAACCTGAACGACGGCGATGTCATAACCTTTGGCGAAACCGAGCTGAAAGTGCTCCACGTTCCCGGACATAGCAAAGGTCACATCGCACTCTATTACGAAGCGGAGAAACGTCTGTTCTGCGGAGATGTGCTGTTCCAAATGAGCATTGGGCGCACAGACCTTCCCGGCGGCGACTATCGAACTCTGCTGACAAGCATCGAGACCAAGCTATACACCCTGCCCGACGACACTGTTGTGCTTCCCGGGCACGGAGGTGCGACACAAATAGGGTTTGAGAAAGCCCACAATCCGTATACGGTTTAGAGCATCTCGCCGATAATCGTGCTTAATCCGCTGAAGAAGCATTCCACGGCGATGACCATCAGAATCAAACCCATAAGGCGCATCATTACGTTATTGCCTGTCTCGCCGATGATTTTCAGGAGGCGCGACGAAGCGCGCAGCGTCAGGTAGGTCAACAAGAACACGACGCCTATAACGGCTATCAACGTGATGATTTGGAAAATGTCTTTAGCGTCTTCCATCAAGACAATACCGTTGGCAATCGCTCCGGGGCCGCATAATATCGGTATGGCAAGCGGTGTTACGGAAATATCGTTGGCATAGTCTTTAATTTCCTCTTCGGCGACTTTTACGCGCGTAAATTTGGCTTGCAGCATGTCGTAGCCGATTTTAAAAATAATAATACCGCCGACGATACGGAATCCGCTGGTCGACAAGCCGAAAAATTTAAAAATAAACTGTCCGAAAACGGTAAACGACACAAGAATAAAAAACGCGACAAATGCAGCCTTTTTTAGTATTCGTGCTCGCTCGCGTTCGCCGAGGCTTCGCGTCATTGTCAGGAAAATAGGCATTGTGCCGAAGGGATTCACCAGCGTAAAAAACGAGGTGAAGCACAGCAAAGCATATGCGAAATAAGAATCTTCCATATATTATCAGTTAAAAACTAATTATGCTCAAAAAATGGCAGAGCGCTGATTTGGTCATTGCTCTGCCACACTATAGCATCCACATCAAAGAGTGCGATGAAACTCCGATAGTCAGGATTTGAGTTTTCCATCTTCTCTGTAATCCTCCGGTCTTTCGACTTCCTTTCGGACGAGGCCCGCCATTAAAGACAGAATCAGACTCGGTATTTCATATTATTTGATGAGTTTCCCAATCTGCTTTGATGTGGGTTTTTCTCTTTATTGCAAATTTACATACAAATAATATGTTTTCCAAATTTTCCGAGCACTTTTTCACGAAAAAAGCCTCGGCAAACGCGCCGAGGCTCTATAATTTGCTAAGAATCTAACGATTAAGCATTTTTCACTTTGTCAACAATTGCCTTGAAAGCGGCGGGATTGTTCATAGCGAGGTCGGCAAGCACCTTGCGGTTGATTTGGATGCCTGCTTTGTGGATAAGACCCATCAACTTCGAGTACGACAAATCTTCGAGACGAGCTGCTGCGTTGATACGTTGAATCCACAATGCGCGGAAATTGCGTTTTTTGTTCTTACGGTCGCGATATGCATAGGTAAGACCTTTCTCCCAAGTGTTCTTTGCTACGGTCCACACATTTTTGCGGCAACCAAAGTAACCTCTTGTGAGTTTCAAAACTTTCTTTCTCTTAGCTCTTGATGCTACGTGATTTACTGATCTTGGCATTTTTTCTTTGTTTTTTGGATGTTAGCGGCTTTCGCTCTTGTTTTGCTAATCACCCGGTTAATAATTCAATTAAATCTCTGTAATTAAAAGTAAAAAAAGCGAACTTACTTACCACCGAGGAGTGCGCGCACGTTGTTGATATCGGCTGTTGCCAACGTCGTGAAGTGGCGGAGGTTTCTCTTTTGCTTCTTGGTCTTCTTTGTCAAAATGTGACTTTTGTAAGCATGTTTTCTTTTAATCTTTCCTGACCCGGTAAAGGTAAACCTTTTTTTTGAACCGGAATTAGTTTTAACCTTTGGCATTTTTTTCTTTTTTAAATTACTATATGATTTACTTTGCTTTTAAAGCCTTCAATTATTTTGCTTTTTTGGGCGAGAGCATGATTATCATGCGCTTGCCTTCCAAAACAGGCATTTGCTCCACCTTGCCGTAGTCTTCAAGGTCGTTGGCGAATCTCAACAAAAGCACCTCGCCTTGCTCCTTGAACAATATCGAACGTCCGCGGAAAAACACATAAGCCTTCACTTTTGCGCCTTCCTTCAAGAAGCCCATTGCGTGTTTGAGCTTGAAGTTGTAGTCGTGGTCGTCGGTTTGTGGTCCGAATCGAATCTCCTTGACAACCACCTTTGTCGACTTCGCTTTTTGCTCTTTAAGGCGTTTCTTCTGCTGGTATAAGAACTTTTGATAGTCCAAAACCTTGCAGACCGGAGGATTGGCACTTGCCGATATTTCTATCAAGTCAAGTCCTTGCGATTCGGCTATGTGCAATGCTTCTGCTATGGGATACACTCCCTGCTCTACATTATCGCCAACCAATCGCACCTCGCGACTGCGAATTTGCTCGTTGATAGCGAATCCGCCTCTCGGGCCTTTGTTATCTTTTTTCTGTTCGCGGGCGTTGTTCGGTTTTTGCCCGGCTCCAAGTGGTAGTTTTGCCATTAAATGCTTTTAATAGTTTGTCATCTCCTCTATTTCTCGAGAAAAATTCTCGGCAAAGGTACTGATTTTTACTGAACCCTTATCGCCTTCGCCTTGTTTTCTTACAGAAATTTCACTATTTTTAACTTCTTTCTCTCCCACAACGAGCATATAGGGGATGCGTTTGAGCTCATTGTCGCGGATTTTCTTTCCGATTTTCTCGTTTCTGTTGTCGACAATTGCGCGAATGCCCTTTTCTGCGAGGGTCTTGCGAACCTCTTCCGCGTAGTCGTTAAACTTCTCGGAAATCGGCAAAATAACTGCTTGCTCGGGAGAAAGCCACAGCGGAAGAATTCCGGCTGTATGTTCGAGCAATACGGCTACGAAACGCTCCATCGAACCGAACGGCGCACGGTGAATCATAACCGGGCGGTGTTTTTGATTGTCGGAACCGGTATATTCGAGTCCGAAACGCTCCGGAAGGTTGTAGTCTACTTGGATTGTACCGAGCTGCCAACGGCGACCGATGGCGTCTTTCACCATAAAGTCGAGCTTCGGTCCGTAGAATGCCGCTTCGCCGTATTCGATGCGTGCCGGCAAGCCTTTCTCTTGGCACGCTTCTATGATGGCTTGTTCTGCCTTATCCCAGTTTTCTTCCGTTCCGATATATTTTTCGCGGTTCACTTTGTCGCGCAACGAGATTTGTGCCTCAAAGTTTTCGAATTTCATCGAGCGGAACACAATAGAAATAATGTCCATCACTCGCAAGAATTCGTCTTTTACTTGGTCGGGGCGACAGAAGATGTGAGCATCGTCTTGCGTAAAGCTACGTACGCGAGTCAATCCGTGCAACTCACCGCTTTGCTCGTAACGACAAACCGTACCGAATTCGGCGATACGCATAGGCAACTCTTTGTAGGAGTGCGGCGTATTCTTATAAATCTCACAGTGGTGAGGGCAGTTCATTGGTTTGAGGAAGTATTCTTCGCCTTCTTCCGGAGTGTGAATCGGTTGGAACGAGTCTTTTCCGTATTTTGCATAGTGACCGGACGTTACATAAAGCATCTTGTTGCCAATCGGCGGAGTAATTACCTCTTGATAGTCGTAACGACGTTGGATGCGGCGCAAGAATTCTTGCAAGCGCAAACGAAGTTCCGTACCTTTCGGCAGCCACAACGGAAGACCCTTACCAACGGTTTCGGAGAACATAAAGAGCTCCATTTCTTTACCCAACTTGCGGTGGTCGCGTTTTTTGGCTTCTTCGAGCATTGTCAGATATTCGTCGAGCATCTTCTTTTTTGGGAAAGTGATACCGTAGACGCGTACCAACTGGTTGCGTTTCTCGTCGCCACGCCAATAAGCGCCGGCGAGCGACAACACTTTAACTGCCTTGATAGCA
The DNA here is from genome assembly GCA_029224905.1 of Bacteroidales bacterium. GTDB lineage: Bacteria > Bacteroidota > Bacteroidia > Bacteroidales > Muribaculaceae > Limisoma. Next base: position 311 of record JAQXVL010000163.1, on the reverse strand, counting down.
CCCGTATTGGGGATGTGCGGACCGCGGCAAAGGTCGGTAAAGTTGCCTTGTGTGTATGTTGTGATGTGGCCGTCTTCGAGCTCGGAGATAAGTTCACATTTATATGTCTCACCTCTTTCGCCGAACATAGCAAGTGCGTCAGCTTTAGTGATGTCTTTGCGAACTATTTCCTCTTTCTTGGCAACGAGTTCCATCATTTTCGCTTCGATTTTCGGGAAATCGGCTGCTGTGATTGAATTATCGCCCGGGTCAATGTCGTAGTAGAAACCGTTTTCGATAGCCGGACCTATGCCGAAACGCACACCGGGATA
>JAQXVL010000162.1 GCA_029224905.1 Bacteroidales bacterium | reverse complement strand
GCGGTGCCGGTGAGGGGCACGTAGATGGTTTCGCCGTTCGGGGTCGATGCCACGATTTGTGCTTCGTGACTGCCTGAGCCGTCGGGCACGTAGGTCACGGTGACTTCAGCCGAAGCCGCGTCTTTTGCTATCTTGTCGGTCGAAAGCGAGAACATGTCGGCATTCTTTCCGGCTACGCTGAGTGTGATGTCGCCTTCGAGGCGTTTACCGTTGATGGTCAGTTTGCTCGTGTAAGTGTAGTAAGCTGTTCCGGAGAACGAGATCGAACCGGGAGCGGCTGCAATCGTCGGGCGGAGCGGACTAATCGGGTCGGGGTTGGTCGTCGGAGGATTGCCGTAGGTGAAGTAAGCCACACCTTGGTTGTAGGAAAGCACCCAAGCCTCGAGCCACGTGCTGCCGTCGGTATTGATAATAGCGTCGGCATAGCCTTGCGAGTTGTCGCCTGAGCCAAGACCGTCGCTCGGATAGCGACCCACTTCGGTTGTGCGTGCAAAGTTGCCGGTGTGGTCCATAATGAGGCGCATAGAGCAGTTCTTGCCGTAGTCGTTCATTATCGGGTTGACAGCAAATTTGAAACCGTCCCATTTGAATTCGCGGTGCGAAGTTTCGACGTTGTTGCCACAGGGCACGCCGCAACCTCGTACTGCCGAGCCGGTGCCGTCGTTCCACGTCGTCCAGATGGGTTCGGAAGCATTGCCGTCAACCCATTGACCGTGAGCTTGCGGAAGGATGCGGATAACGTCGCCGCCCGGGTAGCGTGAGCCGTCTTGCCAGGTGATGCGCGTTGTGCTCGACGACCAAGCGCCGTTGTCGCGACTGTAACTTATCATCTTCGTTTCCGTGTTATCGTCATAGCCGAAGTCGATGCGCATGTTCGTCAAGTTGCCGAGCAACTCCATACATTCGCCAAGATGGGTTGCGCCTTTCAAGTCAGTTGTGTTGAGGCAGAGATAGTTTTCCTCTTGCAAGTCGCCCCATCCGTATATGCGAAGCTCGCCTCCTGTATTTACACGGTTGCAAGCGATGAGATGACCGTCGAAAAACTTCACGTCGCTGAGCAAGCGGTCGCCGCCCACTACTGACGGTCCGAGATTCATAAATCCGAGGTCGGCACCGGTCTGTGCGTTGACCACTTTTATAGAATTGTCGTTGTAGACCATAAACAGGCGTCCGTCGGAGTAGCAGAAGTTGCGAACTTTTGTTGCATCCCAGCCTTTTTGCGTTTGAGTGCCGCGTTGCGACGAGCAGTTCCACTTTTCGGTGAGTGAAGTCAGAGGCACAGCCTTTGAATCGCCTGTAAGCACGATGGTTTCGGTCTTGCCGGCACCGGTAATCTTCAGTTCGCCGTAGTTGGGTCCGACGTATTTATTGCCGTAGGCATGCATTCTTACAACGAGTTTTCCTCCCGTGCGAGCATTCCAGCCGTTTTCGGCAACTGAGAAGTTGTTCCAGTTCGAAAGCGTATACGACATGTCGGAAGTAAGGTCTTTAGCCGTTACGGTGACTGTCACTTCTTGATAGTCGTTTTCTGAAGTCGTGATTTGGGGGAATTTGATGTTGTTGGTGCTTACGGTCATTTGTGGCGTTTTGTTGTAGACCGTGCTTGGATTTGTAAGCGAGTTTGAAAGGAATCCCAGGTGGTCGTAAAATCCCATAAGGTGACCCAAAACCCATCCTTTGAAACCGTTCTTGCTGTTGTCGTTTATAAGGTTCCATTCGGTCCAGTAGTCGACGAACAAACCTTCCGACAGCGAAGCGGGAACGTTCGACGAGCCGGTAATCACGGTCCAACCTTTTTGCTTCACACCGCGGTTTGTGGTGGCATATCCGGCTACGCTGTTGAACTGCGTAACCAATTGGTTTTGCACCTTGGTAGCCAAACGGTTACTATTGCCGGAGCTATGATAGTACCAAGTTTCAGTACCGTGAGCCGAGCCGTTGAATGCGTTGAGGTGAATAGATTGGAAGATATAGGGGTCCCAACTTACGGAAAGGTCGCGACGATACGTAAGCGAAACGTCGACGTTCGACGTACGAGTCATATATACCGTACAGCCGAGTTTGTTAGCCAGAGTGTTGCGTATCTCAGTTGCACAACGGAGAGCCAATTCCGCTTCGTGAGGAGCCGACGGACCGCTTGCACCGGGGTCGCTACCGCCGTGGCCCGGGTCAAGACCGATAGGGAATGAATTCCAGTTTTTTTGTGCGCTTCCGCTTAGTGCGAGTGTTAATGCTGTTGCTATTATAAGGAATGTACGTTTCATATTCATAAACTATTTAAGGTCAGCACAATAAATTTGACCGTCGGTGTAGCAAGTGAAAACGAGTTTGCTACCGTCGGCGGAAACACACGGATTCATTTTGATTTTGCTTGCATCGTTGGTAAGCGCTTTGAGTCCGCTGCCGTTAATGTTAATAATGTATAATTCACCGGATGTGTAGTCGTGGCCGTTGTCGGTAGTTTTTTCGAATACGATTTGCGAATTTCCTACCCACGATGGTTTGTATCCTCTGCCGAGATTAACAAGACCGGTACCGTCAATGTTCATCACCAAGAGGTTGTCTTCGTTGATGAAGGCGATTTTCTTTCCGTTTGGCGACAAAGCGGCGCAAATTGCCGGCTTGTCGTAGATAACTGTTGCGGTGCCTTCGGCGTTGACGATAGACAGCGTCACGCCGTTGGCGATATAACTTACGTTAGAAGCAGTCGAAGCGGCTTTTTTGCGGAGAGCGGAGGGCACAGCTTCGAGGTTGACGTCTTTGATAATGCGAGCATCGGGAGCGGCAATCGTCTTTGTTCCGTTTGCCGAGTAGCGCCATGCTGCAGGTTGCATAAAGCTGTCGTCGTAGGTCATACGAGTCTTTTTGCCTTCGGTCGATACTGCCCAAATGGCGTGAGCGCGATCGATCAAGCCGTCGCCTTTGTCGAGCCAACGAGTGTCGCGAACAAGGATTTCTCGACTGTCGATACTCCATTTAAATTCAAAGCCTTCGCCGGCGCCTTGCGAAATCACTTTCTTGTTTGCTCCGTCGGCATCCATAACCAATAGCCCTTCGTAGCCGAGCTTGGTAAACGCAATTTTCGAGCCGTCGGGTGACCAACGTGGATTCTCGTACCTCTCAGTGCCGTTTGTCAAGCGTGTGATGTTTGAGAGCGTTCCTGTTTTTTGTGCTTGTGCGGAAGTTGCAACCAGCAATAGCGCAGAAGCAATTGTTAACGTAAAACGTTTCATAGTAGTTTTTTCAGGTGTTATGTTTTTATTGTGGTTTTATTCGGTAAAACAATAATATGTAACAGCCTTTTCTGTTTTTGATGTTTGTGTCACATTTCGCAAATGTATACATTATAATTGGAATAATTTAGAGATAACTCCAAAATTTGTTGTCATTCTCAAAAATTTAACATTTTTAATAATTCGAGGTGTTTGAAAAAGTAATATTTTGGAGCAAATGCAACTCTAATTCGTGATTAATGACTATCTTCGCAGAAAAATTCAGGAAAGAATGAAACCGCGCATATTTTTGTCGTACGTTCACATGGGTGGCAGCGAACGCCAATGGGTAGAAGAAGCGTTTCGGAGCGAGTGGATAGTCCCGCTTGGTCCGAATGTTGACGAGTTTGAGCGTCGGTTGGAGTCGTATCTTGGCGCAAGCCACGTTGTGGCATTGAGTGCGGGTACGGCGGCAATCCATCTGGGGCTTGTCGGTGCC
>JAQXVL010000161.1 GCA_029224905.1 Bacteroidales bacterium | reverse complement strand
AGTCGTATGCAGCAAAATGTCGTAAGCCTGTTTGTATTGAGGTACGTCATCCGGCTGTTTGCTCCTTTTGATATATGGCACAATCGAGTCGAACGGAGTCTTGGCAAATAGCTCTCGCAGAGTCATTTCAGTCGTCTAAATACGATTTCAGATATGCTTTCAGCGAAATAGCGTCCTCACTGCGTCGTTGCACGAAGTAAGGAATCAGATTCATTACGACGTAAAATGTGGCAGCTGCAGCGCCGAAACAAATCTTCGCACCAACGCTAAAATCGGCAATTACAGCGCAATATAAACACACAGCCGAGGCAACCAAGAATGTAATAGCCAACATTAAAGTACGGTTTCTCTTCATATCTCTATATTTTTATAAGTTCTGGCTACAAAAATAATGCAGAAAACCGATAAAACACATCCGACGGTGAAAAAGTTATCCACAGGGCATTATTTTTTACTCGTACAATTCGACAAGCGGCTTTGCAATGGCTTTATTTGACAAATTACTGATGAATTCTATCAAACAATACTCGGCGAATCCCCTACTCGATTTTGCGGCTTGAAATGGCCGAGAACAGTAAATAAAACGAGGGGTTGTCTAACAAGTGTCAGGCAGCCCCTCGTTGTGTTTAATTAGCTGATGAATTATGCTAATTCGTCAGGATCTTGTCCCCATTGTTGGCGAGCAAGGCGGCGGTAGTTGTTGTAGCGCCATTGAGCATTTTGCTTAGCGGCAGCGAACAATTCTTCAGCCTCTTGCGGATATTGCTTCATCACTGATGCATAGCGAACTTCACCTTTGAGGAATGCTTCGAAGTTGTCCCAATTCGGTTCTTTGCTATCGAGCGAGAACGGGTTCTTGCCTTCTTTCTCGAGCTCGGGGTTGTAACGCCACAAGTGCCAGTAGCCGCATTCAACTGCTGCAGCTTCTTCTGCTTGAGCCTTACCCATACCTTTCTTAAGACCGTGATTGATACAGGGTGCGTAAGCTATAATCAACGACGGACCGTCGTATGCTTCTGCTTCGCGAATAGCTTTAAGGGTTTGTGCTTGGTCGGCACCCATTGCTATTTGTGCTACGTAAACGTAACCGTAGGTTGAAGCAATCAAGCCGAGGTCTTTCTTGCGAACGCGTTTACCTGAAGCGGCAAATTTTGCGATTGCGCCAAGAGGTGTTGCCTTAGATGCTTGACCACCGGTGTTTGAATAAACTTCGGTATCGAGTACCAAGATGTTTACGTTTTTGCCGGAAGCAATTACGTGGTCGAGACCGCCGAAACCGATGTCGTACGATGCACCGTCGCCACCGATAATCCATTGGCTACGTTTTACCAAGTGACCTTTCACGCCGTCCAGACGCTTGCAGATGTCGCATTTGTCTTTGCCTGCTTCAATCATCGGGATGAGTTTGGCAGCAGCAACACGGCTTGCTTCGGCATCGTCTTTACCTGCCATCCATTCTGCGCAAGCAGCCTTAAATTCAGCCGGAGCATCAGATTGAGCGGCTTCTTCCATCAAGGCTACGATTCGTGATGTCATTTTCTCGTGAGCGAGAGTCATACCAAGACCGAATTCGCAGAAGTCTTCGAAGAGTGAGTTTGCCCATGCCGGTCCATTGCCGTTTTCGTCGGTTGTATAAGGAGTCGACGGAACTGAGCCTGAGTAGATTGACGAGCAACCTGTTGCGTTGGCAACGATTTCGTGGTTACCGAACAATTGAGAGATAAGTTTTACGTACGGAGTTTCGCCACAGCCGGAGCATGCGCCTGAGAACTCAAACAACGGAGTTGCGAATTGCGAGTTCTTGACGTTTGCTTTGATGTCGACTAATGCTTGTTTTGTCTTAACTTGTTTTGTGCAGTAGTCCCAACCTTTTTGTACGTCCAATTGAGTTTCGAGAGGCTTCATAGCGAGAGCTTTGTTGCCCTTGATACCCGGACATACGTCAACGCAGTTACCGCAACCGAGGCAGTCGAGCACGTCAACTTGTTGAACGAACTTCATGCCGGCGAATTGCTTGCCCAGAGCGACTTTTGTAGCAGCTTCATCGAACGGTGAATTTGCCATTTCGGCAGCGTCGAGCACGAACGGACGGATTGCTGCGTGAGGACAAACATAAGCACATTTGTTACATTGGATACAGAATTCGGGAATCCATTCGGGAACGAAGGTTGCAACGCCGCGCTTTTCGTAAGCGGCAGTACCTTGTTGCCATGTACCGTCGGCATTGTCTTTGAATGCAGATACTGTAAGCAAGTCGCCGTCTTGTGCATTGATAGGACGAACGATTTCGTTGATGAATTTCGGGTCGTCGTTTGCTGCTGCAGCATCGTCGGCAAGATTTGCCCAAGCAGGGTCGATAGTAAGTTTAGCAAATTCATTACCGCGGTCGACTGCTTGATAGTTCTTGCTGACAACGTCTTCACCCTTCTTACCGTACGACTTGACGATGAACTTCTTCATTTGTTCAACGGCGAGTTCTACTGGGATAACTTCCGTGATGCGGAAGAATGCCGATTGAAGGATAGTGTTGGTACGATTGCCTAAGCCGATTTCTTGAGCAATCTTGGTTGCGTTGATATAGTAAACGGTGATGTTGTTTTGAGCGAAATACTTCTTAACTTTATTAGGAAGATTCTTTGCAAGTTCTTCGCCATCCCAAACGGTGTTGAGAAGGAATGTTCCGTTAGGACGAAGACCACGAGTTACGTCGTACATGTGCAAGTAAGCCTGAACGTGACATGCCACGAAGTTAGGAGTATTTACCAAGTATGTCGAGCGAATCGGAGTGTCGCCGAAACGGAGGTGCGAGCAAGTGAAACCGCCCGATTTCTTCGAGTCGTAAGAGAAGTATGCTTGGCAATATTTGTTGGTGTTGTCTCCGATAATCTTAACCGAGTTCTTGTTAGCACCAACAGTACCATCAGCACCAAGACCGTAGAATTTAGCTTCGAACATACCTTCACCGCCAAGTGCAATTTCTTCTTTCTTGGGAAGCGAAGTGAATGTAACGTCGTCGACGATGCCAATAGTGAAGTGGTCTTTCGGTTGCGGCAAAGCAAGATTTTCGAATACTGAAAGGATTTGAGCCGGAGTAGTATCTTTCGAGCCCAAACCGTAGCGACCGCCAACGATAAGCGGGGCATTTTCTTTGCCGTAGAAGCATTCTTTAACGTCTAAGAACAAAGGTTCGCCATTAGCGCCGGGCTCTTTAGTGCGGTCGAGCACGGCAATGCGTTTTGCCGTTGCGGGAACAGCTGCAAGGAAGTGTTTTGCAGAGAACGGACGATAGAGGTGAACGACAACGATACCGACTTTCTCACCTTTTTCAACGAGGTAATCGATAGCTTCTTCAGCAGCTTGCGAAACAGAGCCCATAGCGATGATTACGCGTTCGGCATCGGGAGCACCATAGTAGTTGAACAAGCCATAGTTGCGACCGGTGATTTCGTTGATTTTTTGCATATAGCTTTCAACGATTTCGGGCACAGCGTCGTAATAAGAGTTACAAGCTTCGCGGTGTTGGAAGAAGTGGTCGGGGTTTTCAGCCATACCTCTTGCAACCGGCTTTTGGGGAGTGAGAGCGCGTGCACGGAAGTCGGCAAGAGCTTCTTGGTCGATAAGCGGAGCAAGATCTGCTTCCTCAAGCATTTCTATCTTTTGAATCTCGTGAGATGTGCGGAATCCATCGAAGAAGTTAACAAACGGAACGCGTGCTTTTAAAGTCGAAAGGTGAGCAACTCCGGCAAGGTCCATAACCTCTTGTACGGAACTTTCGCAAAGCATTGCAAAACCTGTTTGACGGGTCGACATAACATCTTGATGATCGCCAAAAATACAAAGGGCATGCGATGCTAATGTACGAGCGGAAACGTGGAATACGCAGGGGAGATTTTCTCCGGCGATTTTGTACATATTCGGAATCATCAAGAGAAGACCTTGCGATGCGGTGTAGGTTGTGGTCAACGCACCTGCTTGCAATGAGCCGTGAACAGCTCCGGCAGCACCGCCTTCTGATTGCATTTCTTCTACAAGAACTTTTTCGCCGAAAATGTTTTTACGGCCTGCTGCCGCCCATTCGTCCACATATTCTGCCATAGTTGACGATGGTGTGATAGGATAAATCGCTGCTACCTCAGAAAACATGTAACTGATGTGCGCTGCAGCTTGGTTACCATCACAAGTCAAGAATTTTTTTTCTTTACTCATATTTGTTAATCAATTAATTGATAAATTTTCCAATTCATAGGTCGAAATTGACACCATTTTTTACCTTGGGCTTTTTCCGACTGCGAAGTTACGCATTATTATTCTTTTGACAAAAAATATTTTCTTAATAGAGCATAACAAAGTTGATAATTACCGGTCAAAACGGAGTTTTGCTTTGAAAATAATATGGGGATGCGTCCTTTCGAGCGCATCCCCTATCATAGATAAGACTGTAGATAGTGTGTATTATCGAACTTCCTTCCGTAGCTGTAAAATTAACGTAGGTATACTCATCAACTGAAATCGGGTTATCGCCGGCGACCATTGTAAGCTCCGTGCCATTGGCATTCACACTAATGCGACTCGGGTCATCGATGACTAATGTAAAACTAACAGCAGAACTTACAAAATTCAGCAAGCCTGCAACTAACAAAACAAATAAAGTAGTGATTTTTTCATAACTATATATTTATAAAAACTCAAAACACTTGTTTATCCTTTTAAAGCGCCACGACTATTATGCGTAGCGCTTTAAAGTTTTTGCAAAGATAGGGATTTTGATTTGCACTTCAAAACTTTTTGATACCAAATAATTACAAATAATAACTCATTATGTATATTTATAACACACAAAGCATAGATGTATCGACAAATCGGAATATTTTATAGACATTTTTAAAATTATTAAAAATGCCGATTTGCTTGCTTATCGTCTATCAATATTTCCTTCGTAATAGTTCACAAAAGCCTGATTGACAAGTCGATTTCCACCCGGTGTCGGGTAATTACCGGAAAAATACCAATCTCCCGGGCACGTCGGTATCGCTCGATGCATCCCTTCCAAACTTTGAAAAACGATTTCTATCTCGGCACGGGTTCCTTCCGGCTTGAGCATAACTGCCATATGGTCGGAAATATCTCGGTCCGTAAAAGGCGCATATATGCCTTTCACGGCATTCGTCATTTCGTCAATCGGCTTCTTCAACTGGCACAGACAGTCGTGGTAGACGTTGTCAATGGTCGATT
>JAQXVL010000160.1 GCA_029224905.1 Bacteroidales bacterium | reverse complement strand
CGAAAACAATTTCGGCTTAAAATCGATAGAAGATAAAATTTTCATAACAGCTTGAAACCTTGCGTTAAAACAATCTTTCGTAATCCGACTGCAAAGTTACACCAACCGCGCCGATTAACAAAATTAAAACCAAATTATTTGATTTTTTGTTAAAAATCGGGGGCATAATCAGTGGCAATCAGTCACAAAATTCCTCGTAAGCCCGATCGGCGATGTAGCGCTGAAACTATTCACGAGAGGATTACTATACCCTATCTGATATAACAGCAGCGTTTTTGCAATAAATTATACCCAAACGGATATAAAATTAAAAATAATTGCTATCTTTGCATAAGATAGGCTGCATCTCGGCATAACACTCAAGCAAGCTTGGTGATTCTGCCCTCGATTTGCACTATCTTTGCACCCGAAAAGGTATAAAGACGAATGCTTATGAACAATCTATCCGCAACGGTCAAGATGTTGCGCAAGCAATACAACCTGACGCAAGAAGAACTCTCGTTGAAGTCGGGTGTGGGGCTGCGCTTTGTGCGCGACCTCGAGCAAGGCAAGCCGACACTGCGCCTCGACAAAGTCAACCAACTCCTTGACTTCTTCAACTACGAAATGGTAGCAACTCCCAAGAGCCCGTTCGTAACACAATAGCAATCAACTCTAAACGCGGTCGGCGATGTAGCGGGCAACGGAGTCGGTGGTGTTTGCGTCGATGATTTCGTCGGCAACGGCGAGCACTTCCGGCGCGGCGTTGGCGGGAGCGACAAAGCGCGTGGCGATAGCCTTCATCGAAAGGTCGTTGGCGCTGTCGCCAAACACGACAATCTCGTCGGCGGCGACGCTGCGAGCAATTTCAGCCACGGCGGCGGCTTTGCTGACGCCTTGAGCCATCACCTCGAAGAGTCCGTTCGAGGCATCGAAGATGTCGCGATAGCAGGTCATCGAGCACGGCAATACGTCGCGTGCCCGGGCGTGTGCGGCAACGATTCGGTCGTAGTCGCCGATGGCAAACGTGAGCATTGCCGAGCCGAGCAGGCTGTCGGGGATGCTGTCGGCGATGACGAATCGCTTATGCGGAGCATCGGCGCGCTGCAGGTAGAATGTGCGCTCGGCGTCGCTCATCTGCGGCGAATGGTAGGCGTTGATGATGCCTTCGGCTTCGTTATAGAAATAGTAGAACGGGCTGATGCCGTTTTGCGAGCAAATGTCGCGAAGGGCGGCGAGCCGCTCGGGGCGCATATAATGGCGGTTGACAAGGCGGTGGCTGTGCCACATCGCCGCGCCGGTCATTACGACGTAAGGCAGACTGCCGCGAATTTGCGACATCAAGCCGTCGACGGTTGCCGGAGTGCGCGCCGTGGCGATGGTGAAGAGTGCGCCGCGGTCGATGGCGGCTTGCAGCAACTGCGCGCTGCGCTCCGACACGACGCTCCGGTCGTTGAGCAACGTGCCGTCGAGGTCGCTGACGTAGAGCACTTTAGTCGTTTGGTTCATCGCGTTTTACGATTAGCGCACTACCCTCGTAGAGAAGATATAAAGGCAGGAATACAATGAGCAGAGTTATCGGGTCGCCTGTCGGAGTGATGAGCGCTGCCACGACGAGAAGGACAACGATGGCATGTCGGCGGAAACGGCGGAAGAACGAGCGTCGCAGAATGCCGAGCAGCGACAGCACCCACGCCAGCAGCGGAAGTTCGAACACGAGCCCCATAACCAGGTTGAGCATCATAAAGTTGTCCATATACGAGTCGAGCGTGAGCATATTGGTGATGTTTTCGCTCAGTTGGTATTGGTAGAGGAAGCGCAGCGTAATAGGGAACACGAGGAAATAGCCTACGGCAACGCCGACATAGAAGAGCACGGTGCCGCCGAAAAAGGCGATTTCGGCGCCACGACGTTCGCCGGGATAGAGCGCCGGGCGGACGAATCCCCACAATAGATATATAAGGATAGGAAAACCGAGCACGAGCGATGCCCAGAACGATGCGCTGATGTGAGTGAAAAACTGCGAAGCCAGTCGCGTATTGATAAGGTCGACGTGGTAGCCCGCGGTGTCGAATTGCGGCAACGCCGGAAATTGCGCGGTGATCCGGGCAAAAGCGCGATAGAGCGGAAAGTCGCCGTTACAAGGCGCCATTATCACGTTGTCGAAGAGGTAGGGCATAAAGTAAAACAGCACAAGAAAGAGCACAAAGACCGTTGCAGCCATCCGAAACAGCACTTTGCGCAAGTCTTCGAGATGACCCCAAAACGTTTTTTCTTCAGAGCCGCTTTGCTTTCGGTCAGCCATGTGGGCTACTTCTTTTCTTCTTTTTTATCGTCGGCAGGTGCTTCGATGTCGTTTTTAACCTCGTTCATACCTTCTTTAAAGCTACGAACGCCGCGTCCCAGACCTTTCATCAAGTCGGGTATCTTTTTCGCTCCGAAAAGCAACAAGATTATGATAAGAATAATAATCAGTTCGCCGGTTCCCAGGTTACCGATTAGCAAAAGTTGATTTAGCATAGTCGCTTGTTGTTTTAATGTCCTTTTCAACAAAGGTAGTACAAATCGCGTGACGGCGCAAAAAAATTGCACATTTTTTTAAAATTTGTGTTGCACAAAGTTTGCGCAAGTGTGTAATTTATAACACTTTAGCAAAGTTTTTCACAAAAATCGTGGCAAAAAAAATAATTAATACATACCTTTGCCGACACAAAAATACAAAAGTTATGAGTCACATAGAAGAAGTAGCAACACGCTTAAAGGGTTTGCGCGATGCCTTAGGACTAACGATTGACGAGATATCGGCAGTATGTGGAGTAGACGCAACGACGTATGAGAAATATGAGAGCGCCAAAGCCGACATACCCATCAGCACCATTCAAAAGATTGCTAACACCTATGGAATCGAAATTATGGCGTTGTTGTTCGGCGAAGAGCCGAAGATGCGCAGTTATTTTGTAACGCGCCGCGGCACCGGAGCCAGCGTAGAGCGTCGCAGCTGGTATAAGTATCAATCGCTTGCCGCCGGATTTTCGGGGCGCTCGATTGAGCCGTTTTTGGTAACCGTAGAGCCGTCGACCGACGGCGTGCACCTGAGCAGCCACGACGGACAGGAATTCAACTACGTCGAAAGCGGCACTATGGAGCTGCACATCGACGGCAAAACAATCATCCTCAACGCCGGCGATACTATCATCTACGACGCGCGACACCCTCACGGCATGAAAGCCCTCGGCGACCAACCGCTTCGCTTCATTGCCATCATCTGTTAATCTGTAAAAACTACTAATTATGTTAGAAAAATTTCTCGCAAAGACGAGTTTCGACTCGTACGAGGACTTCATGCAAAATTTTCACGTCAACGTTCCCGAAAATTTCAACTTCGGCTACGACGTTGTCGACGAATGGGCACGAACCAATCCCGACAAAAAAGCCCTGCTCTGGACCAACGAAGCAGGCGAAACCATCCAATTTACGTTTGCCGACATCAAGCGCGAGAGCGACAAGGCAGCGGCATATTTCACCTCGCTGGGCATCGGCAAAGGCGACATGGTGATGCTCATCCTCAAGCGAAGATACCAATTCTGGTTTTCAATCATAGCACTTCATAAAATCGGCGCCGTAACCATCCCGGCAACACACCTGCTCACCGGCAAAGACATCGTCTATCGCTGCAACGCCGCCGACATAAAAGCCATCGTAGCCGTTGGCGACGACATCGTTATCGGCCACATTCAAGACGCCATGCCCAAATGCCCGTCGCTGCAGCACGTCATCTCTATCGGACCCAACGTGCCCGAAGGCTGGGACGACTTCACCCGCGGATGCAACGAGGCTGCGCCTTTCGTGCGCCCCGAGCACGCTAACTCTAACGACGACATTTCGCTGATGTACTTCACCTCCGGAACTACCGGCGAACCCAAGATGGTGGCTCACGACTTCACCTACCCGCTCGGACACATCATCACCGGCTCGTTCTGGCACAACCTCCACGAAGAAAGCCTCCACCTCACCCTCGCCGACACCGGCTGGGGTAAAGCCGTCTGGGGCAAACTCTACGGTCAATGGATTGCCGGAGCAAACGTGTTCGTCTACGACTTTGAGAAGTTTAAGCCCGTCGACGTGCTCCACATGATTCACGACTACCACATCACGTCGTTCTGCGCGCCTCCGACGGTGTTCCGCTTCCTCATTCGCGAAGACTTGACAAAATTCGACATCTCAAGCCTCAAATATTGCACCATCGCCGGCGAAGCCCTCAACCCGAGCGTCTACGAAGAGTGGAAACGACTCACCGGAATAAAACTTATGGAAGGCTTCGGACAAACCGAAACAACACTCACCGTGGCTACCTACCCCTGGCTCGAGCCAAAGCCCGGCTCGATGGGTAAAAAAGGTCCGGAATACGACATCGACCTGCTCACCTCCGACGGCCGCTGGGCGGAAGACGGCGAACAAGGCGAAATCGTCGTTCGCACTCACGACGGACATCGCCCGCTCGGTCTGTTCAAAGAATACTACCGCGACCCGCAACTCACCCACGAGGCATACCACGACAACATCTACCATACCGGCGATGTGGCGTGGCGCGACGAAGACGGCTACCTCTGGTTTATCGGTCGTAAAGACGACGTCATCAAGTCGTCGGGCTACCGCATCGGTCCGTTCGAGGTCGAAAGCGCGCTGATGACACACCCCGCCGTTGTCGAATGCGCAATCACCGGCGTGCCCGACGAAATCCGCGGGCAAGTGGTCAAAGCAACCATCGTGCTCGCTCCGGCTTACCGCGACAAAGCCGGCGAAGAACTCATCAAAGAGATTCAAGACCACGTAAAGCGTACAACGGCGCCCTACAAATACCCCCGCGTCGTAGAGTTTGTCGACGAACTACCCAAAACCATCAGCGGAAAAATCCGCCGCGTCGAAATCCGCGACAAAAACAAAGCATAATAGCATTTGCCTGAGTATCAACACAGTAGGGTCGCGACTTGCTGCGACCTACCATGGGTGCGAAACAAATCTGTCGCCCGGTAGGTCGCACCAAGCCGCGACCCTATGTTTGTCCAAAATTTTCTTATCGCAAAACCCTCGCACAAAATAGCAAAACAAAATCCAAAAAGGGACAATATGGAACAACACACTTAATACCGAATGCACTATTTTTGCGACAAAGAGAAATTTAAGAAACTTAAATCAATTTATTATAAACATTTTTAAAACATCAGAGAAAAATGGACAAACAACATGTAACCCAATTTATTGCTGCACATAGCAGTAAATTTGCAGAAGAGGATTTGCCCTCAATCAAAAGAACTCTTGAGTCGGTAGATGATGACCGTTTCGAGGAATTAATGTGTCTCGATTTTAAAAATCCGACAACAGCATTAATTCTTGACTTTTTTTTAGGCAACTTAGGAATCGATAGATTCTATCTTGGAGAAACCGGCATGGGCGTTGTCAAATTGCTGACCTGCGGTATATTCGGTATTGGCACTTTGATTGACCTCTTTACAACAAAGAGCCGCACATCCAAGGCGAACAAGATTAAACTCGAACTTGCTATTTAATCCAATATAAACGGCACGAAAACGACAGTCTTGACAAAACAGGATAAAAGCGACATCACGTTTGCTACGCTGTTTTATGCGACAGGTTTTGTTTGGATGATACTCATTGGAGTGTTTCATCTGCACATAACAATTTGTCCTTCTAAATTAATCTTCCACATCCCGTGCCCGGGGTGCGGTATCACGAGAGCGTTAATACTGTTGTGTCATGGGCAGTTCGTTTCGGCAATAACACTAAATCCGAATATTCTAATCGTAATTCCGGCGCTGATTGCATATCCGATTTTACTCTTTGTGAGAATCAAATATTCTCTTGATTACATCTCGAAGATTAATAGTTGGTTAAAACTCAAAAGAGTATATATCCCTTTGGGAATATTTGAATTGGCAATATTTGCCATGAATATATATCGCGGTATCTAAGCGGCAGGGAGAAAGAATGAAGTAGGATTTCCTTTTGGGTTCAGTTGAGTGAGTATTTCTATGTGGTACTTACTTTAGGCTTGTAACCGATAATAAATAAGTGTGAGTGTGCAGGAGTGACTTTTCTCGGGTAGTCGCTCCTGCACTATTTTTGTCACTAACAAAGTGTTCTAAATAATCTCGTATCTTACGCCGGATTTCTTTCCGCAGACATATGCAATAGCCGGACAATCGCCTTGCCTGAGATTGTCGACATATAGCGGCTCGCCCTCGATAATCAAACTGCATTGAAAGGTGTCGCCCGCACACAAACGTGTGTTAGAGGATGCAATAACGCGGAACATAAGATTGCCGACATACTCGATGTCGCACACGCGGTCGGGCTGCCAAGTCAGGCGCAGACAATCGCCGGGGTCTAACGACGACTCCACGCTCAAGCGTCTGTTCAGTACGGGACTGCTCTGCGGTTCCTTCGGCGAGGCTGCATTTTGGCAATAGTCGTCCCAATCGCGATAGCCCAAAAATTGAGCCAAGATGGTAAGCGTAGCGTGGCGCGGTGTAACGTCTTCACTCAAATACCCCCAAACACGCATCAACGTGGTTCGGCTGACGAGCACGTGCAGTCGTGAATAGATGCGCTCGCGCAAACAGTCAAAGTCTTTCGGTGTTTTTATCTTTTTGTTGAGTGCTGTCTCAATCTCCTTGCATAATCGATTTATCATGTGTTTCTTTCAGTTGATTATATCTATTCATTATTTTCTTTACCAGATTACCATCGTAGACAACGAGGGCGTTTGTAATTTCCGCCATCTCGTTTTCGGAGAAATCGCCGCTAATCTTCGTCAGGTAGCGATTATAGGCGGCGCTGCCTTCATGGATTCGGCGGAAAATCTCCATATTCAGATTGTCGAAAGATTTCAGCGTGTCAAGATGCTGCACGATGCCAGCTGCCTTAAGGGCGTTGTCGATAACGAGTTTTCCATATTTGATGGCATCGTCTACCCTTTTCCGCTCCGCCTCTTGAGCTTGTTGTTTTTGCAGCAATTCCCGATGAGCGGCAGTAACTCGCTCCAGACTGTCGTTCAGCAACGAAACCGTTTCGTTAATCCCAATTTGATTTTGGTTGTTGCTGTTGACCTGTTGTGAGAGCTCGCTTACCCGAAAGGATTGGTTTAGAACCAAGTAAGCCGTTACCGCAGCCAACACTACAAACGCGCCCCAGGCTAATTTTGTTGCGATTTTATCACGTTGCCGGATGGCGCTCTGCAACTCAGGCACATTCGGGTAACGACGGTCTATCGGCTTCAGACATCTACGGATAATATGGCGAAAACCCAATCCGAGCTTCATTTGGCTATAGACAATGCCGAGGCTATAAATGTCGTTTCGCACATCGGCTACCGACATCCGCATTTGCTCGGGCGACATATATAGCAGAGTGCCCGCCGGTTGTTTCAGAATGGCGTGACTGTCGGTGTCGGCAAGCCCGAAGTCGATCAGCTTGACGTTGTTGCTATTGTTGGTAACAATAATATTTTCCGGCTTCAGGTCGCGATGAACAATGCCCACAGAATGCACATAGCCGACAGCCTCCGCTATCTGACCGGCAATTCTTCTTCGCTCTTTGCGAGTATGCTCTTGCGCAAGCCATTCTTTCAGCGTACTGCCTTCCACATATTCCATAACGATGCAGTTGCCAATGCCTTCCACCTTTTCCAAACCGACTGTCGACACAACAAAGGGATGCTCCAATTGCATCAGCAATTCGAGTTCTTTCCTAAGCCGTTGCATATAGGCTGCTTCATTGGCTACTTTCTTGTTCAAGCCCTTCAGCAGCCACCAACGCCCATAGCGTTTCGCTTTAGCCACGACGTTTACGTCCGATGTGTTGAGTATAGTCACATCGGTAAACCGGCTGCTGATTCCTTCGAACGAATCCTCCAAGTAGCCTGAGGTTGACGAGTCATAATCCTGCTGCATATAGCAAAATTACTAACTTTTGTGGAAAAGTACAAAGAAAGCATAAAAAGGAATAGAATGGAATTACAAATTCCACAAAGAAAGGGATGATATGGAACAACGTAGATACACTCGAATGCATTATTTTTGCTACCGACAGAATTTTCAGCTCACCGTACACACGGGCTGATACCCGAGAAAGTTAATCCAATAACAAACCTATTTATAAATTAAATTTAATCACAAAATGAAGACATTAAAATTTTTAGCATTCGCCGCTTTTGCAGTATGCCTTGCTGCTTGTGGAGGAGACAAGACTTATGATGTTAAAGTAGACAACACAACTATTGGTGGCAAATTGTCCCAATATTTTACACTTGTAGACAAGACTTACAAGTACGACTACAATGACGGTTGTTACGACAATGTAACCGTAGAACTTCAGTGTATCCAGCCACTTCCCGAGGATTTAACAGCATACATAGGTATTGATGTTCTTGATAAAGATGGCACTGTGATTTCTTCATGCAATGCAAGCTGGGATTCTTTTGAAAATTGTGAAGCACTACGACAGGCATCTCCCGGTGAGATTGTTACAGTTGAAATAACGAATACAAATACAAAGGAATTTTCAAAACCGGCAAAGATTCGCCTGTCTTCTGTAGTTGAGGAGGTTAAAGAGTCTACCTATAGTTCAAGCAGTTCTTCATCTTCATGCGATTCTTCATCTTCATCGGATGTAGTTGATGATGCTGATGATAGCGATGTAGAAGAAGTAGCTGAAAGCAGCTCGTCGTCTTCTTCTGAAGATTTTGACGCAGCGCTTGACTCATACGAGAAATACGTTGACAAGTACATCGCTTTACTGAAGAAAGCATCCAAGGGCGATATGACAGCTATGGCAGAATATCCGTCTCTTATGCAACAAGCACAGGAATGTGGTGATAAGTTGAGTAGTGCTAAAGGCGATTTGACTGCTTCTCAGATGGCTCGCTACACGAAAATACAGATGAAGATGTTGAAAGCCGCACAAGAAATAAAATAATTTTAAATAGTAACGAATAAGGCTATCGTAGTACCGACAATACAGTTGCTGCGATGGCCTTGTTTTACTTAAGATTGATGAACAAAATACAAGATATTTCACAACGCATCGCTACAAAACGACAGAAAAGAAAAACAAAAACAAAAATAATCACTCAAATGAAAAAACTATTCTATTTTGCTGCTGTTGTGCTAATGTGCGCATGCAGTAACGGTAAAACTCAAGAAAATCAAACTCCTGATTCCACAAAAGTCGATACCACAAAAGTCGACACTACTAAAGTGGATACTATTAAGCAGGAGGTAGTAGAAGCTCCGGCACTCGACACCGAAGATGTTATTAAAAAACGAGTAAAAGAGATTTATGCCTCTCCAAACGAAAAAACGGCATGTACTCGCTCGTTTAAAGCACTTATCGATAAAACTCGAGAAATTGATGAACGTTTGGTAGGAGAAATCGGATTCCTTGACCACGATATTCTGACTCAGGCTCAAGATGATATTACTATTAAAAGCATTAAAATCTCCGATATCACAGCTACAACAGCTACCGCCAAAATTAAAACGAATTGGGAAACTCTTACGGTAAAACTCGTTAAAGAAGACGGCGTATGGAAAATAGACAATGTCAACGACGAGCGGAAACTTATGACTGAATATATAAAGTATAAATCTAACAACTAATAACGAGTAGAACTCTAAATTATCAACATTCTAAAACACAATTATTATGAAAAAATTAGTTATCTTTCAACTGCTTATAGCAGTACTTATGTTGGTGTCGTGCTCGTCAACAAGTAGCGACTTTATCAGCGCCTACGAAGAAGCAACAAAAGAATTGGAAACTGCAACAAGCAACGACGATTGCGACAGAATCCATGACAAGTTGATGCATCGCCTTTATGAGATAACCCAAGCAGACTCTGACTGGGAAAAAGCACTCGAAAATGAGGATGTAAAGAATGCTTATAAAGCTTGGAATGATGCATTACAAAATGCAACAACTGACAACCATTGGTTTGTTATGGTATTTTGCACGCCCGAATGCGCGATAGAATATTGCCAAAAGAAGTAACAAGTTGCTCCGATTAAGAAACGGTGCGACCCGGACATTCTCATCGTGTCAAAGATACGATGAGAATGAAAAGCCCCGGAGGGGTGTCAATTGTGGGCAACGCCGGGTTCAGTGCCGGAGGTACTTAACCCGGTGAACGACAACGATATATATATTCGAACCTCGTGAGAAGTTCGGTCGTGATAGTAGAAAGGGAATTTGGAATTGGGAACCCGAAATCGGTCTATAACCTCTAACCACGCCGACGGCGTCTACTATCACCACCGAGCATCTCCGAGGCTCGCTTTTTAATTTGTTGATATTCACCAGGTTGAACCTCTCCGAGGTTAAACCTGGTGTTACCCACGATTGCTGTACCTCCGGCACAGCTACCCCTACCGTATCTTCGACACGGTAGGGGTACTAATGTAACAAGAAAGAGGATGCACCTAATTTTGATACACCCTTGTCTTTTTACCACCCCGGACGACGGTTCCCAAATGGATAAAATTACATGGAGTTTTGATCGGGTTTGCAAAAAAATGTTTACTTTTGTTGCCGAAAATAGTTGACAATGAAAATAAGCCTTAAAGACCCGAAAGTTGCGCTCCTTCGTGAACGTGTCGAGGCTCGCTACGGACACAAACTCCTCACTCACGGCGACTTTGCGTCGCTCTGCGAAACGCTGCGCAACGACCATAACATATTTCTCTCCGATTCGACCCTCGAACGCGTTTGGGGATATTCGTCGCGCGCAAGCCACGAAAATGCCGCAACGACTACGCTCGACTTGCTCGCTCAATATATCGGGAGCAAGGATTGGCACAACTTCTTGTCAGAGTGCGAACGCGACAGCGATATGTTCAACCCCAACATCATCGCCACCGCCGACCTCGTTGCCGGAATGCGCATCCAATTAGAATGGAAGCCCGACCGCGTCTGCGTTGTGGAATATCTGGGCAACAACCGCTTCCGCGCCGTAAGTTCGCTCAACGCCACCATCCAACCCGGCGACACCTTTGAATGTCTATCCTTCGAGCCGGGACGCGAACTGATTATGGACCGCTTCTGCCGTGCCAACGAGACCGACTCGCAGGCGCGCTACATCGTCGGCAGTCGCCACGGACTAACCATTGCTAAGAGCCTGGTTCATAAAGAAAGTTGAACAATGAGGCTGTCAGTCATTGAGCAAGTTTGTTCGTGCTTATAAGGGCGTGTGGCGAGCCACATAACCGTTAAGCACGGACAAAGATGCCAATGAATGGCAGAGCAGGCAGAAAGACAAGTTAAAGAAATCAAAAAATATAATAAAAATGACAAACATAAATAATACCAAAGCATCGCATCTTTTTGTTGCTTTTTGCCCTTCACTTCAGTCACTTAGCTCGCTAAGCTCCTTCAGTTCAGGGCAAAAATCATTCAAAAATCTGCGACCTCATTGTTTTAACTTTCTTTATGAACCAGGCTCTAAAATCCTCGAATGATGAGCCGTAACGAAGAATTTCTCCGCGTGATGCGATTTGTCGTGGTCGGGTTTAGCAACTTCGTCATCATTTCGCTTACCGTATGGATTATGATGCACCTCTGCCACGCGGATATGCTCCCAGCCAACATCACTGCCTACGCAATTGCGCTGGTCAACAACTTTGTGTGGAACAAACTATGGGTGTTTCGCGCCCGCGGCGGAAACCTGCTGCGCGAGATTGCGCTCAACCTGATTGCCTACGGCACGGCGTATCTGCTCCAACTCGGTTGCTCGTTTGCCCTCGCCGACCTGTTGGGCATGAACGAATATGTTGCACAGTTCATCGGACTCTTCATATTCGGCGCAACGAACTTTATAATGAACAAATTGTTAACATTTAAAACACAATCATAGATGGCAATAGACATCATACTATACATCCTCACAGCCGTATGTTTGGCGACAAGCATCGTCGGATGCATCGTTCCGGCGCTCCCCGGTCCACCCTTAGCTTTCGTCGGACTGCTGCTCCTGTCGTTTACCGACCTTGCCGAAGCCGACATCACAGCCCTCGAACTGAGCATTACCTTCCTGGTAGCCGCCGCAATTTCGGTGGCAGACTATGTGATGCCGGTAATCGGAACAAAGAAGTTCGGCGGCACAAAGTGGGGCAACTGGGGCTGCGTAATTGGCTCTATCATAGGACTTTTCTTTCCCCCGGCGGGAATCATCCTGGGTCCGTTTATCGGAGCAACCGTCGGCGAACTCATCGGCGGCAAGCAATTCACCGCCGCCCTCAAAGCCGGATTCGGCTCATTCCTCGGATTCTTCATCGGCACCATCCTCAAGTTCTTCTTCTGCATCTACGTCATAATCCGCTGCATCGCAGCGCTGTTCTAAAAGAAGCGGAGATAAAAAGTATTATACGTTCTACTATGGCAAAGATGAATATGACATCACTCGATACGTTGACCGATGAAGTATTCGGCAAGAGAGGCACTGCAAAGCGTGACGCAATGGAGAACCGATTAAAAGAAGAAGTAGATGCCTATTTCGTGGGAGAGGCTATCCGCAAGATGCGCCAGGCACAAAACATAACACAAGAAGAGTTAGGGAAGCGCGTCGGTGTCCAAAAAGCGCAAATATCACGTCTGGAGAAAGGCAAAAGCATTATCACACTGCCTACAATGAGCCGTATATTTCAAGCCTTGGGCGTAACTACAGCCTCTCTCGACTTGGGAATTGGTGGCAAAGTTGCGCTGTGGTAAAAGGAGAACAAAGGCTTAAAATAAAAGCTTTTTCTCTCTGTTTGCACTAATTTTCGCTTCGCGCAAAGTAGGCTGCGGCTCGGAAAAATCAATCTGAAAACTTCGTTTTCGCTTGCTTTTTCTCTCGCCTTGCACTACTTTTCGCTTCGCGCAAAGTAGGCTGCGGCTCGGAAAAATCAATCTGAAAACTTCGTTTTCGCTTGCTTTTTCGCTCGCCTTGCACTACTTTTGCCGTTGGATGATTAGAAACGTGGACATTGTAAGATAGCAGTCGGCATGGCGGCTCGACTGCAACAACCTAAGCGTCTGACACTTAGGTAAGTACTTTTTATGTCTAACTTTAACATCAATTTCTAATCATGGATAATAATAATTCTATACACGACTTCGATTTTT
>JAQXVL010000159.1 GCA_029224905.1 Bacteroidales bacterium | reverse complement strand
CTGCCGAAGTCCGCATGGGTAAAGGTAAAGGTAACCCCGAAGGATTCGTTTATCCTATCACACCGGGACGTATCATCATTGAAGTAGAAGGCGTTTCGTACGATATCGCAAAAGAAGCATTGCGCCTTGCAGCACAAAAGCTTCCCGTTATCACGAAATTCGTAGTTCGCCGCGATTATGATCCAACTCAAAATGTGTAATGCCCTATGAAAAAGGAAGAAATCAAAGAATTAGGCACGAAAGAATTGAAAGAGCGTCTCGAAGTTGCTCAAAAAGAGTATCATCAGACCCTTATCAATCATTCAATCTCCCCGCTTGACAATCCTGCAAAGATTACACAAGACAGAAGGATGATTGCAAGAATGAAAACAGAATTGCGTAAACGCGAACTTAACGAAAAATAATCCAACACAAATGGAAAGAAATCTTAGAAAAGAACGTGTCGGGGTCGTTTCCAGCAACAAGGGTGACAAAAGCATCACCGTTACTGTGAAATATAAGGAAAAACACCCGATTTATGGTAAATTCGTTAACAAAACGAAGAAATACCACGCTCACGACGAGAAGAACGAGTGCAATGTCGGAGACACTGTACGCCTTCAAGAGACTCGCCCGCTGAGCAAAACGAAGAGATGGAGATTAGTTGAAATAATCGAAAAAGCGAAATAACAATGATACAGACAGAATCACGATTAGTAGTAGCGGACAACAGCGGCGCCAAGGAAGCGCTCTGCATCCGCGTATTGGGTGGCACAGGACGCCGCTACGCCTCTGTCGGCGACATTATCGTAGTTACCGTAAAGAGCGTAATTCCTTCGTCTGACGTGAAGAAAGGAACTGTGTCGAAAGCCGTTATCGTTCGTACGAAGAAAGAAGTACGTCGCGCCGACGGCAGTTATATCCGTTTCGACGACAACGCATGCGTCTTGTTGAACAATGCCGGTGAACTCCGCGGCACCCGTATCTTCGGTCCCGTCGCAAGAGAGCTCCGCGCCACTAACATGAAAATTGTTTCACTGGCACCGGAAGTGCTTTAATTACTGAAATTATCAATATGAGTAAATTGCATATTAAGAAGGGTGATACCGTTTACGTTAACGCGGGAAACGACCGTGGCAAAACTGGACGCGTCCTCTCTGTCCTCGTTAAGAAGAACAAGGCGATCGTCGAAGGTATCAACATCGTATCGAAAAGCGCTAAACC
Source organism: Bacteroidales bacterium (assembly GCA_029224905.1). Classification (GTDB taxonomy): domain Bacteria; phylum Bacteroidota; class Bacteroidia; order Bacteroidales; family Muribaculaceae; genus Limisoma. The sequence goes on along the minus strand of JAQXVL010000159.1, from coordinate 28,061 downwards.
CAGCGCAAAGCATCCGCAAGGCGGAATTATTAAGATGGAGGCACCTGTCCACGTTTCTAACCTTAACCCGGTTGACCCGAAAACCGGCAAGCCGACTCGTATCGGCCGCCGCAAAAACGAGGCAGGTAAATCAGTACGTTTTTCTATTAAATCAGGGGAGGAAATCAAATAATGAGTAGCGCAGCAATCAAAAAGGACTATAAGGAAAGAATAGTTCCTGCTCTTGAGAAAGAGTTCAAATACACTTCCGTTATGCAGGTTCCCCGCTTGACCAAGATTGTCATCAACCAAGGTCTTGGCATTGCAACCGCCGATAAGAAAGTTATCGAAACCGCAATCAACGAGCTTACTGCCATCGCAGGTCAAAAAGCAGTTCAGACGCTTTCGAAGAAAGACATCTCGAACTTCAAGGTTCGTAAGAAAATGCCTATCGGTGTTCGCGTCACTCTCCGTCGCGAGAAGATGTACGAATTCCTCGAACGTCTCGTGCGCATCGCTCTGCCGCGTATCCGCGACTTCAAGGGTATCGAAGGCAAGCTCGACGGCCGTGGCAACTACACTCTTGGTGTGACTGAGCAAATCATCTTCCCGGAAATCAACCTCGACTCGATTTCGAAATTGATGGGTATGAACATCACGTTCGTTACCACTGCTAAGACCGACGAAGAAGGTTACGCACTGCTCAAACATTTCGGTTTACCGTTTAAAAACGCTAAATAATCAGGTATGGCAAAAGAATCAATGAAGGCTCGCGAAGTAAAGAGAGCCAAACTCGCAGCCAAATATGCTAAAAAGCGTGCTGAACTCAAGAAGATTGTCAACACAGGCGACCCCGAAGCTGCATACGCTGCCGCTCAAAAGTTGCAAGACATTCCAAAGAACGCAAACCCCATCCGCATGCACAACCGTTGCAAAATCACCGGTCGTCCTAAAGGATACATGCGCCAATTTGGCATTTCGAGAATTCAGTTCCGTGAGATGGCCTCTGCAGGTCTTATCCCCGGCGTTAAGAAAGCAAGTTGGTAACAAACGACAAAGAGTTATTAGTATTAAATATTGTCCGGAAACGTTCCGGATCAATTTAAAACAATTTTCAATATGACTGATCCAATAGCAGATTATTTGACAAGATTGAGGAATGCCATTTCTGCCAACCACCGCGTTGTAGAAGTGCCTGCTTCGAACTTGAAGAAAGAGATTACAAAAATTCTCTTCGAGAAGGGTTACATCCTTAACTACAAATTTGTAGAGGGCGAAACTCCGGGTGGAATCATCAAGATTGCGCTCAAGTACGACCCCGTAAACAAAGTAAACGCAATCAAGAGCCTGCAACGCGTATCGCGTCCGGGTCTCCGTAAGTATACCGGCTACAAAGATATGCCGAGAGTGTTGAACGGCTTAGGCATCGCTATTCTCTCTACCTCGCGTGGCATTATGACTAACAAAGAGGCTAAAGAGCAAAAAATCGGTGGCGAAGTTCTATGTTACATCTATTAATCAGAAGGAGGTATTAATATGTCAAGAATAGGTAAATTACCCATCGCAATACCTGCCGGAGTAACAGTAAAAGTAGACGGCAACGTAGTAACAGTAAAAGGCCCGAAAGGCGAACTTAAGCAAGAGATTCACTCTGACCTTACAGTGAAAGAAGAAGACGGCCACATCGTAGTGACACGTCCGAGCGACGACCGCGAGCACCGCGCTCACCACGGACTCGTACGTGCGTTGATTCACAACATGGTTGTCGGCGTTTCGGAAGGCTACAAGAAAGAAATGGAGCTCGTCGGCGTAGGTTATCGTGCCGCCGCTACCGGTCAAGTGCTCGAACTTTCGTTGGGCTATTCTCACGCTATTTATTTCAAGATGCCTGCCGAAGTTAAGGTAGAAGCTAAGTCGGAACGTAACAAAAACCCGTTGATTATCCTCGAGAGTGCCGACAAGCAACTCCTCGGTCAAGTTTGCGCTAAGATTCGTACGCTCCGCAAGCCCGAACCCTACAAAGGCAAAGGTATCAAGTTTGTTGGCGAAATCATTCGTCGTAAATCAGGTAAATCAGCAAGTGCTAAATAGTAAATTGAGAAGATTATGATAACGAAGCAAGACAGAAGAAATAAAATCAAGACACGCATTCGTGGTAAAATCTCAGGCACTGCTGAGCGTCCGCGCATGACTGTGTTCAGAAGCAATAAGAGCATCTATGTTCAACTTGTTGACGACACAAAAGGTGTAACACTTGCATCGGCATCGTCGAAAGCAGTCGATGCACAAGGCAAGAAATCGGAGATAGCAGCAAAGGTAGGCGAACTGATTGCAGAGCGCGCAAAAGCAGCGGGCATCGAATCAGTAGTGTTCGACCGCAATGGCTACCTCTTCCACGGTAGAGTTAAATCGTTGGCTGATGCAGCACGCAACGCAGGTCTTAAATTTTAATTGTCACGGAAATGAAAAATAACAGAGTAAAATCCACTAACGATATCGAATTGAAGGACCGCCTCGTTGCAATCAACCGCGTTACAAAAGTAACCAAAGGTGGTCGTGCGTTCAGCTTCTCTGCAATCGTTGTTGTAGGTAACGAAAACGGCATCGTAGGCTACGGCCTGGGTAAAGCCAACGAAGTTACTGCAGCAATCGCCAAGGGCGTAGAAGCAGCGAAGAAGAACCTTATCCGTGTGCCGGTTCACAAAGGCACTATTCCTCACGAACAAGCAGCTAAATTCGGCGGCTCGCGCATCATCCTTAAGCCTGCATCGCAAGGTACTGGTCTGAAAGCCGGTGGTTCTATGCGTGCCGTTTTGGAGAGCGCCGGCATCACCGACGTGCTCGCTAAGTCGAAGGGTAGTTCGAACCCCCACAACCTCGTGAAAGCTACTTTCGCCGCTCTCGACGAAATGCGCAGCCCGATGGACGTGGCTCAGAACCGCGGTGTGAGTCTCAATGTTGTGTTTAATGGTTAATAATATCGATTATGGCTACTATTAAGATTAAACAAATAAAAAGCAGAATCAACTGCCCGAAAGTGCAAAAGAAAACTCTTGATGCACTTGGCTTGAGAAAAATGAATCAAGTTGTCGAGAAGCAAGACACTCCCGACATCTTGGGTATGGTTAAACGAGTTCGTCACCTCGTAGAAGTTACGAACGCTTAAAACAACTATCAATATGGATTTAAGTAATTTAAAACCGGCTGTTGGTTCCACAGGCAAACGCAGAAGAGTAGGTCGCGGACCGGGCTCAGGTATGGGTGGCACATCTACTCGTGGTCACAAAGGTGCTAAACAACGTTCGGGTTACTCTCGCAAAATCGGTTTCGAGGGTGGTCAGATGCCGTTGCAACGCCGTGTGCCTAAATTCGGTTTCAAAAACATCAACCGCGTTGAATATAAGGCCATCAATCTTAGCACGCTCGAAGAACTTGCTGCTGCTAAAAACCTCACTTCAATCGGTGTAACTGAACTCATTGAAGCCGGCTATATTAACGGCAAGAAATTGGTGAAAATCCTTGGTAACGGCTCTTTGACTGCTAAGCTCGAAGTGAAGGCTCACGCTTTCTCGAAAAAAGCAGAAGAAGCTATCGTTGCTGCCGGTGGTACTATCCAAAAACTCTAAGCAATGAAGTTCATTGAAACAATAAAGAACATCAGCAAAATAGAAGATTTGCGCAAGCGTATTGTCGTAACTTTTCTATTAGTCGTTGTCTATCGTGTGGGTTGTTACGTGGTTCTTCCGGGTATCAACCCTAACGAATTGGACGCTCTGCGTAACTTTACCGACAGCGGCTTGATGCAACTTTTGGACATGTTCTCTGGAGGTGCGTTCTCGCAAGCCTCAATATTTGCGCTCGGTATTATGCCGTACATCACTGCGTCGATCGTTATCCAACTCTTGGGTATGGTTCTTCCGCAGTTCCGCAAATTGCAACAAGAAGGCGAGAGCGGACACATGAAAATCAACCAATATACGCGCTACCTGACGGTGCTCATCCTTATCCTTCAGGCTCCCGCTTATTTGGTTAACCTCCAGGTGCAAGTCAATAGCGCAGGCGGTAGCGCCCACTTCGGCTTCTGGACAATGGCTTATATGACCATTATCCTCGCTGCAGGCTCTATGTTTATCATGTGGCTCGGCGAAAAGATTACCGACAAGGGCGTCGGCAATGGTATCTCATTCATCATCTTGGTGGGTATCATCGCACGTCTCCCGGGAGCGTTGACACAAGAATTTACCAACCGTTTGACTACTGCTCAAGGCGGTTTGGTGATGTTCGTTGTCGAAATCGTGCTCCTCTTTGCCGTAATCATCGGCGCTGTGTTGCTCGTGCAAGGCACTCGCAAAGTGCCCGTACAATATGCTAAGCGTATTGTCGGCAACAAGCAATACGGTGGCGCTCGCCAATTCATCCCCTTGAAAGTCAATGCTGCAGGTGTGATGCCGATCATCTTTGCTCAAGCAATTATGTTCATCCCCGTCACTCTTGCCGGATTCGGCGCAAGAGGCGAAGGCAGCTCATTCGTGCGCGCTATGACCGACATGTCGGGTTTCTGGTATAATTTCGTCTACTTTATTATGATTGTTGCGTTTACTTACTTCTACACAGCCATCACAGTTCGCCCGAACGACATGGCTGACAACCTCAAGCGCAACAACGGATTTATCCCGGGCGTTAAACCCGGTAAGAGCACTGCTGAGTATCTCGACACAATCCTTACGAGAATCACCCTGCCCGGCTCTATCTTCCTCGGTATCGTAGCAATTATGCCGGCATTCGCCAGAATTTGTGGTGTAAACCAGAGCTTCGCTCAATTTTTCGGCGGCACGTCGCTCCTCATTATGGTAGGCGTTGTGCTCGACACACTCTCGCAAATCGAGAGCCACTTGATGATGCACCACTACGATGGTATGCTCAAGAGCGGAAAATTGAAAGGCCGTACAACCGGTAGTGCCTATTAATAAACGGTAACAAACGGTATGATTTATCTGAAGACAGATGAAGAAATAGAGATGATGCGTCAAAGTAATCTCCTGGTAGGTAAGACGCTCGGCGAACTCGCCAAATGGATTGCCCCGGGGATTACAACGCTGAAGCTCGACCGAATAGCTCACGAATTCATCAACGACAATGGTGCACGGCCCGGCTTCTTGGGCTACGGCGGTTTTCCCGCCAGCATCTGTACGTCGGTCAACGAGGTTGTCGTTCACGGCATACCGTCGAACCAAACCCTCCGCGACGGCGACATCATCAGCATCGACTGCGGTGTCGTTTTGAACGGATTCAACGGCGATTCTGCCTACACCTTCACCGTCGGAGAAGTCGACCCGGCAGTCGAAAAGCTGCTCGCCACAACGCGTGAAGCTCTTTACCTCGGTATCGAGCAAGCCGTCGAAAACAATCGCATCGGTCACATCGGTAACGCCGTACAGACCTACTGCGAAAGTCGAGGCTACAGCGTCGTTCGCGAACTCACCGGACACGGCATCGGGCGTCGTCTTCACGAAGACCCGGCAGTGCCCAACTACGGACGCCGCGGCGTCGGCGCTCTGTTGAAAAACGGAATGTGCATCGCCATCGAGCCGATGATAAACCTCGGCAGCAAAAACGTGGTGATTGAAAGCGACGGCTGGACATGCCGCACACGCGACCGCCGCCCGTCGGCCCATTTCGAGCACACCGTGGCTATTCGCGGCGAACACGCCGACATACTGTCGACATTCGACTACATCGACCAAGTGTTGAACAAAGATAAATCATAAAACGAAACAAGACTATATGGCAAAACAAGCGTCAATAGAACAAGACGGAGTTATCGTAGAGGCACTCAGCAACGCAATGTTCCGCGTAGAGCTGGAAAACGGGCACCAAATCATCGCCCATATCTCCGGCAAAATGCGAATGCACTACATTAAAATTTTACCCGGCGACAAAGTAAAAGTAGAAATGTCGCCCTACGATTTGACAAAAGGTCGAATTGCTTTCAGATACAAATAAAAAAAACGAATCAGATATGAAAGTTAGAGCATCAGTCAAGAAGCGCACAGCCGACTCAAAAATAGTAAGAAGAAAAGGCCGCGTTTACGTAATTAACAAAAAGAATCCTAAGTATAAACAACGTCAAGGTTAGTACCTTGAATTAAAAAAAAGAAAAATAGTTTATGGCAGTAAGAATTGTTGGTGTAGATTTACCCCAAAACAAGAGAGGAGAAATTGCCCTGACCTATATTTTTGGTATCGGTCGTAGCTCAGCCAATAAGATATTGGCAGCCGCCGGTGTCGATAAAGATATCAAGGTACAGGACTGGACAGACGCCCAGGCTGCAAAAGTGCGCGAAGTAATCGGCGCCGATTATAAAGTAGAGGGTGACCTCCGCAGCGAAGTACAATTGAACATCAAGCGTCTGATGGACATCGGTTGCTACCGTGGCATCCGTCACCGTTTGGGCTTGCCCGTTCGCGGTCAGAGCACCAAGAACAATGCACGTACTCGTAAGGGTCGCAAGAAAACAGTTGCAAACAAGAAAAAAGCTACTAAATAACATTAAAGTATGGCAAAGAAAACAGTCGCAGCAAAGAAGAGAAACGTCAAAGTTGACGCAATGGGTCAATTCCATGTACACTCCTCTTTCAACAACATTATCGTGTGCTTAGCCAACAGCGAAGGTCAAGTAATTTCTTGGTCGTCGGCAGGCAAAATGGGCTTCCGTGGCTCGAAGAAGAACACTCCGTATGCAGCACAAATGGCAGCGCAAGACTGCGCAAAAGTTGCTTACGATTTGGGTCTTCGCAAAGTGAAAGCCTACGTGAAAGGACCGGGCAACGGTCGCGAGTCTGCAATCCGCACAATCGCAGGTGCAGGCATCGAGGTAACTGAAATCATCGACGTCACTCCGCTTCCACACAACGGTTGTCGTCCTCCTAAGAGAAGAAGAGTATAATCGCTCTAACAAATTTTTTATCTGAGTTCTTAAGTGAAAGATTGCATTCAACCACCTCTCTGCAATCGCGGCTGCACTGACAGGATTCGCAAACTTTAATATTATTAATAGAATTTAGAAATGGCAAGATATACCGGACCTAAGTCAAAGATAGCAAGAAAATTCGGCGAACCTATTTTCGGCGAAGACAAAGTGCTTAGCAAGAAAAATTACGCGCCGGGTCAGCATGGTGCCAACAAGCGCAGAAAATCTTCAGAGTATGGCAACCAATTGCGCGAAAAACAAAAAGCAAAATACACCTACGGCGTTTTGGAACGTCAGTTCCGTAACCTCTTCGACAAAGCAGAGCGCACCAAGGGTGTCACCGGCGAAATCCTTTTGCAATTGCTTGAGGCTCGCCTCGACAACGTAGTCTATCGCCTCGGCATCGCTCCTTCGCGTGCCGCTGCTCGTCAGCTCGTTAGCCACCGTCACATCACTGTCGATGGTAAAGTCGTTAACATCCCCTCTTATTCACTCAAACCCGGACAAATTGTTGCTGTTCGCGAGAAATCTAAATCGCTTGAAGTTATCGCCGATTCGTTGGCTGGCTTCAACCACAGCAAATATCCTTGGCTCGAATGGGATGAGAATGTTAAAGGTGGCAAACTCTTGCATCACCCGCAGCGTGAAGACATCCCTGAAAACATCAAGGAACAGTCTATCGTCGAGTTGTATTCTAAATAATAAATTGTAAATATCCATGGCTATTTTAGCATTTCAAAAACCCGATAAAGTATTAATGCTCGAGGCCGATAACCACTTCGGCAAGTTTGAGTTTCGTCCATTGGAACCGGGCTACGGCGTAACAGTCGGCAATGCGTTGCGTCGCATTCTCCTTTCGTCGCTCGAGGGTTATGCTATATCTTCTATCCGCATCGATGGCGTGCAACACGAGTTCGCCACCATCCCCGGCGTGATCGAAGACGTAACTAACATAATCCTTAACCTCAAGAAGGTTAGGTTTAAACATCTCGGTGAAACCGACGATGTAGCCTCTGCAAAAATTATCGTATCGGGAAAGGAAGTCCTGACAGCCGGCGATTTGGGCAAAGAATTGACTGAGTTCGAGGTACTTAACCCCGACCTCGTCATTTGCCACCTCGACCCGACAGTCGCTTCTTTCACCATGGATTTCACTATTAACAAGGGTAGAGGTTACGTTATCGCCGACGAAAACGTAAATCCCAACGATCCGATTGACGTTATCTCAATCGACTCTATCTACACCCCGATTGTCAATGTGAAATACACAGTGGAAAACTACCGTGTTGAGCAGAAGACAGACTACGAAAAACTCGTGCTCGAAATCACTACCGACGGCTCGATTAACCCGAAAGACGCCCTCAAAGAAGCTGCCAAAATTCTTATCTATCACTTCATGCTCTTTAGTGACGAAAAAATCACTATCGAAACCACTGAAACCGATGGTAACGAAGAATTTGACGAAGAAGTGCTTCACATGCGTCAACTTCTCAAGTCGAAACTCGTTGATATGGAGCTCTCCGTTCGCGCTCTCAACTGCCTCAAAAGCGCTGAAGTTGAGACTCTCGGCGAACTCGTTCAATACAACAAAACCGACTTGCTCAAGTTCCGCAACTTCGGTAAAAAGTCGCTCACTGAGCTCGATGAGTTGCTCGCCAGTCTGAACCTGTCGTTTGGAATGGATATTTCAAAATACAAATTAGATAAAGAATAATAACAATGAGACATAATAAGAAAGTAAACCATTTAAGCCGCAAGAAGGCTCATCTTGATGCGATGTTGTCGAACATGACTATTTCGCTCATCACACACAAGAGAATCTTCACAACCCTTGCTAAGGCTAAAGCGCTCCGCAAATACGCAGAGCCCATCATCAACCGCGCTAAAGTTGATTCAACCAACAACCGCCGCGTTGTCTTCAGTTATCTCCAAGACAAAGCCGCTGTTACCGAACTCTTCCAAAACATCTCTCAGAAGATTGCTAATCGTCCCGGTGGTTACACTCGTATCCTCAAAACCGGCAACCGTCTCGGTGACAACGCTAAGACTTGCTTCATCGAACTCGTTGACTACAACGAAAGCATGCTCAAACCGGCTGAGACCAAGAAATCAGGTCGCACTCGCCGCTCGCGCAAATCAGCTCCCAAGGCTGAAGCGCCCGCTGCTGAAGCTCCTGTTGCTGAAGCTCCTGCTACTGAAGCTGCTGCTGAATAATCACGCAGTTCGATTCGATATTACAAAGCCGTCGGAATCATTTCCGGCGGCTTTTTCGTTTTTTTGCAACCTTCGGCGCCGATTTGCCGCACAAAAACATACGTTTTTGACGATTTCTTATTATATTTGTGGGAAAATCTGTTAACGTCGATGAACGAGGCTCAACTTAGTCAATTATACCTTCGCGATACAGCGTTCCAAAATCTTATGCAGCGGCGAATCTACAACGTCCTTCTCGTAGCTTCGCCCTACGACGCTTTTATGATGGAAGAAGACGGGCGCGTCGAAGAGCAACTCTACTTTGAATATACGTCGCTCAACCTCAGCTCGCCGCCGCGAGTCAAGCAAGTCAACGGCTTTGCCGAGGCTTTTCAAGAGCTGAGCGTCAAAGGCTACGACTTAATCATCGCCATGCCAGGCGTCGACATCGGCGAAACATTCCGCGAGGCAAAGCGCTGCGACCAACTCTATCCGCAGATTCCGTTCGTCGTGCTCACGCCGTTCTCGCGCGAGGTGTCGCGTCGGCTCGCCAACGAAGACTTCTCGGGCGTCGACTACGTCTTCAGCTGGCTCGGCAACGTCGACCTACTGCTCGCCATCATCAAGCTCATCGAAGACAAGATGAACGCCGACAACGATGTGCTCGAAGTCGGGCTGCAGACCATCATCCTCGTCGAAGATTCCGTACGTTTCTACTCGTCCGTTCTGCCGCATCTCTACAAATACCTGCTCAAGCAGTCGCTCATATTCTCGACCGAAGCGCTCAACGAGCACGAGCAAATGCTACGCATGCGTGCACGTCCCAAAGTCGTGCTCGCACGTACCTACGAAGAGGCTATGTCGCTCTACGACAAGTATCAAAACAACATCTTGGGCGTAATCACCGACGTGTCGTTCTCAATCGATGGCGCAAAAGACAAACTCGCAGGCATCAAACTCGCACAAGAAATACGCCGCCGCGACCCGTATGTGCCAATCATCATCGAGTCGTCGGAAACCTGCAATGCCGAGCATGCCCGTGCAATCGGAGCATCCTTTCTCGACAAAAACAGCAAAAAATTTCCCGTTGATTTAGGCAATGCCATCAACGACAACTTCGGCTTCGGCACATTCATAATTCGCAACCCCGAGACCGGCGAAGAGGTTATGCGCATCAACAACCTCAAAGATTTTCAGAACAAGGTGTTCGACATCCCTGCTGAATCGTTGCTCTATCACGCCTCGCGCAACGATATCTCGCGCTGGCTCTACTCGCGTGCAATGTTCCCCATTGCCGAAATCATCCAAGCCCATCGATTCCGCAACATCGAAGAAGCACCCGAGGTCAAGCAGTTTTTCTTCGACCTGATAGTAAAATATCGCAAGATGAAAAACCGCGGCGTCGTTGCCATCTTCAAGAAAGACCGTTTCGACCATTATTCCAACTTTGCGCGCATCGGGCAAGGCTCGTTGGGCGGAAAGGGTAGAGGCTTGGCATTCATCGACTCGATTATCAAGAAATATCCCATCTGCGACAACTTCGAGGGCGTCACACTGCAGATTCCGCGCACGATTGTGCTCTGTACGGACATCTTCGACGACTTTATGGAGGAGAACAATCTCTATCCGATAGCGCTCTCCGACATCCCCGACGAGCAAATCCTCGACCGATTCCTCGAAGCCAACCTGCCGCGCTACCTCACCGAAGACTTCTTCGCCCTTTTCGAAGTGGTCGACAAGCCGTTGGCAATTCGCAGTTCGAGCTTGCTTGAAGACTCGCACTATCAGCCGTTCGCCGGAATCTATTCGACCTATATGATTCCCCACGTCGACGACCGTTTCGAGATGCTGCGCCTGCTCTCAAACGCCATCAAAGGCGTCTATGCATCGGTGTTCTTCTCCGACAGCAAGGCATATATGACAGCCACGAGCAACCTCATCGACCAAGAAAAGATGGCAATCATCATCCAGGAAGTCGTGGGCAAGGACAACGACGGGTGCTACTATCCATCGTTCTCCGGCGTCGGCCGCTCGCTCAACTACTATCCCATCAACGACGAGCAGCCCGAAGATGGTGTGGCTGAAGTCGCTGTCGGACTCGGCAAATATATCGTCGACGGCGGACTCGCCCTGCGCTTTTCGCCCCGACATCCCGACAAAGTGCTCCAAACGAGCACTCTCGATTTGGCGCTTCGCGACACGCAGACACAATTCTACGCGCTCGACACTAAAAACTATACGAGCAACTTCTCGGTCGACGACGGCGACAACATTCTCAAACTTCGCGTACAAGACGCCGCAAAAGACGGGCGCCTCAAATATATGGTTTCGACCTTCGACCCCGCCGACCAGATTATTCGCGACAGCGATTTCGGCTTCGGGCGGAAAGTCGTGACGTTTGCCAACGTGCTGCAGCACAACGTGTTCCCGCTTGCCAACGTGGTCGACTTTATGCTCTCCGAGGGCGAACGCGAGATGCGTCGCCCCGTCGAAATCGAGTTTGCAGGCAACATCGACATCAACGGCGACAGCAAAGGTGCAGTCTATTGGCTACAGATTCGCCCGATTGTCGACCGCAAAGAGATGCTCGACGAAAAGATTATGGAAACCGAACCGAGTCGACTCCTGCTGAAAACCACGACAGCGCTTGGCCACGGTACGATGGACAACGTCAGAGACATCGTCTACGTCAAGGCGAAGAATTTCTCGTCGTTTAACAATCCCGCCATAGCGCGCGAAATCGAGAAAATCAACCGCGGCTTTATGGACCGCGAACAAGTATACCTGCTCATCGGTCCCGGACGCTGGGGCTCGAGCGACAGCGCATTGGGCATCCCCGTAAAGTGGCCGCACATCAGTGCAGCGCGTCTCATCGTCGAGGCGGCTTTGCCTACCTACCGCATTGAGCCGAGCCAAGGTACGCATTTCTTCCAAAACCTCACGTCGTTCGGCGTCGGCTACTTTACCGTTGACCCGCGAAACGTCGACGATGTCTACGATATGGAGTTCCTTGATGCACTCCCTGCTACCTACGAATCCGACTTTGTCAGAATCGTTCATTTCGACGAGCCGCTTTCTATCGGCATCAACGGTAGAACCGGTCTCGGCATTGTGGTAAAACCCGATATTATTAAAAACGACTAAACTTTGTAGAGCTATGAATGTGTTTAAACGCCTTTTCGGATTCTCCGACGATTACGACGAAAAAGATGATGATGAGATGACCTCCCATCACTCAACACCTTATATAAACCCGTTCAAGAAGGTGGAAGAGCCCGCCGCTGCGGCGCCTGCTACCGTCGACGCCGCCGCCAATGTCGACGATGCGATGGATAACGAGATTGTCGATAAGGTTATCGAGATTCTCAACGCCACGTTGCCCGAATATGCGCGTCACAACATCGATATCGCTGCCGAAAAGCAATACGTGCAGCAACTCTTCGGCTCGACCATTTCCGACTACGTTGGCAAAATCCGCGCAGCCGCCGTCGACAATTTCCGCTCGAACCAGCAGGGACAACTTATGGAAATCGAAAAGTCGAAACTCGCTGCCGAGAAGCAACTCGCCGAAGCAAAAGCCAAAGTCGACGAGCTTCGCCAGCGTGCGCAAACCGCCGACCAGCAAAAGAATATCTTCAAAGAAAAGGCACAACAACTCGAGCAACGCATCGCTACTGCCGAGGCAGAGCGCGACCAATATCAACTCGAGTCGAAGAGCCTGATGAACAAGCTCAAAGTGGCTACAGTCGGCGAAGAAAATCTGCGCGCTCTCAGCGACGAAAATGCCAAATTGCTCGAAGAAATGGCTACGCTCCGCACCCAATTGGCGGAGGCTCGTGCCGCTCAGGGCAGCCAAAACATTCAGCAAATTGCCGAAACCGAGGCTAAACTCACCGAAGCCCTCTCAAAACTCGACGACGCAACGCGCCGCCTTGCCGACACCGAAGCTCTTGTGGCTGAACGCGACACCGCTATCGCTCTAAAAAACGAGGCGTTGACCAAAAAAGACGAAACAATCGCCGCTATGCAAGCATCGGCTCAATCAAACGATGCCGAATTGCGTCAGCGTCGCGCCGACCACGAAGCGCTTACCGCTCGTCTCGCCGAATTGGAGCAAAAAGAACAGGCATTTGCGCAATCGGCTCGAATAATCGCCGATCTGCAGAAGCAAGTCACGTCGCTCACCGACGAGGCTTACGCCCTTAAAGAAAAATGTAACACGCATTCCGAATCCGAACTCGAACTTACCGAGAAAGTCGACGAACTCCAATCGACGCTCGACAGCCTATCAGACGTGCGCAACGCCTTGGCGTCGAAGGATGCCGAAGTGGCTCAACTTACGGCAACAATCACTACCATGACTGCGTCGCTCAACGACCAAAAAATCATTCTTGACGAGCGTAATGCCGACATCGAACGTCTCGCGGGCGAAAAGTCGGGGCTCGAAGATTCCGTCAAGCAACTTCAAGCGTTGGTCGACAACAATCTCGAGTCGCAACGCATGCAAGAGCTCAAACTTCGCCAAGAGATAGAAACTCTTCGCGCCGAAAACGAGCAACTGCGCAGCAAACCGACCGAGCCGCGCAAGGCAATCTCTTTTGCCGAGCCTGATGAGCAACCCTCAGCCGAACCACAGGCAGTTGCCGAGCCCGCCGTTGCCGCAGAAACTGTGGAAAAACCGAAACAATCGAAACCGAGAGGACGTCGCAAAAAAGAAGAGCCTAAAAAGCCCGTCGTTTCGGCTATCGACTACAATTTCGACTACACCGATTGGCTTCAGCCTACGCCTCCGACGTCGACAATTCCCATCAAAGAAGAAGCTAAACCCGATGCGGATGCCGACCCGTTGGAAAGTGCCGAAATCTCTTTCGAGCCTCGCGAAGGCGCTTTCGACGAGCCTTTTGAGTCGACCGACGCACCCGACGAAAAGCCGCAACGCTCAATGCCCTCGCAGTTGGAATTGTTTTAGCATCTGTGTGATGTCGTAGCAATATAGCGAAGTCGGTGAAAAGTTTTGAAACTTTTCACCGACTTCGTAGTATTATCCGATTTGTAGAATTATTCAGCCGGACGATGAGCCTCAAGGACTTCAACGAGAGAAGACCAACCGCCTGTTTTCGTTACTCAAAAAAAAGTGTTATTTTATATTGTATTGATTAATAAATAGTTATAACTTTGTGTCACCCGATTTTGGGTGACACGAAAGGTTTTTTAACTATGTTTGTTCGTAAAAAGAAGTATCCTTCAGGCAACATCGGAGTAATCGTTGTCGAAAAAATCGGTGGTAAGATGAGAGAACTTGCCACTATTGCTGTGCCTCCGTGGACTGCAAAATCCTTTATCTTGAATACAAGTGGCATGACCCTTATCAGCAGGGCCACTTGTCGGCGGTATATGTCATTCATAATCATTTAATTCTTTGGGAACGGTGATGCGGTATTTTGATATATATACGCCGTTATCGACGAGCTTCATTTTGGATGAGGACAGACCTAATTTATCCACATCGAGCATATCAAACCAATAGTGCCCGGCTTTCTCAGCCATATATAGGAACATTCGCTTAACTTTTTGGCTCGAAGTGCCTTCAAGAGCGATCTGGACATTTTCCGGATTCAGAGATGTCAGTTGCTCCATTATATAATACAAATCCATATAGTTATAATAATCCGGCACAAGTAGCAGACACTCCAGAAAAGCTTGTTCAGGAGAGGATATTTTTAGAGTATGGTTATTATTCCGGAGGGATTGTGTCAATGGCTTTTTGAAGATTACTGTATGAAACGGCACAATCGTCATATCAAACTTTTCACTTTTGACCCAGTCTCCAACGCTACCGGATTCAAATGCAACAGTTAGTCGAGGCTTGCCCATCGGAACATAGTGACTGAAGCCCAAAAGTTCAAGTGCGGAATGTGCGGCGACGCGGGCATTGTTGCCGGTCTGATGATTATAGCAGTAAACGGCAGTCAGAGCAGAAAGATTGTCGTTGCGGCGATACATCACACCGCGAGCCAATCCCTCCAGCCAACCCGAATCCCGATATTTCTTCAATAGCTGTGAAGAATAGCCCTCATTCCTCAGCCACCCCGCAAACAGTAATCCGCCGGGAATACTCTTGGAAAGTAAATTGTTAAGTTTTGAGGTTGTTACTATACCCATAATTGATTATCTTTATAAAATATCAACCGCAAAGTTAGTCAAAATGTTTGACTCCTCAAAATATTGAGTTGAAAAATCACCTAATAAATACACTTGTAGTTTATTATTGAGAAATTATATCAACTGGCGCACAGGCTTACACTGATGATTGTCACTGAAGCGGAGGTGAGCATCGGAGAGGCTGCTTTCACCTTTCCGTTCCATTGCCACTCATCCGTGTGCAGTACGCCGACTTCCTATAGTTATTTCAAAGGCTATGCCACTCTTCACTTGTGATAGCAGTCCAAGGGTCGAGACAGTGATAATCCGACTTCCTTGCGTTGTCGGCTCATCACAGACTCGCCCTGCCGGGACTGAGCAGTGCCATTTTACAGAGAAAGATGTAGTATTGGATATGGGCGACCGGCATCGTCAGATTCATCTCTTGATATTATACGGAATCCTTTTAGTTTGTAGAAATTCAAAGCCGAAAGGTTCTGTTCGTTAACATCGACCTTTGTCGCTCCTCTCCGTTTCGCAAATTCAATGAGAGCAGATCCATAGCCCTTTCCGCGACTGTCACTGTCTATAAAGAGCATTTCTATTGAGTCATGAGTCATGCCGATGAATCCGGCATACACGCCATTGTCAGCAATGGCATAAAGATCTACATTCGGAAAATAGTTAGGAATCAGCACCGTCTTTATCTCATTGAAATCTTCAACTCTCAGAAAACTGTGAGTAGCCAGAACAGAACGCTCCCATATTCCGGCGAGCGTTTCATAATCGGCTTCGTTGCATTTTACTATTTCCATAGCACAAAATTAGCTATTATTCACGGGATTCATGCAGATTGCGCATATCATCTTGATCCAATGATTTTAGTTTATTTTAGTGCGCATTTTGTTATATTTAATATTGCAATTTAGTACTAAAATAAACTATTTACAAATTTATTACGGTTTTTGCGATTTTCGGGCGGCGTTAATAAGCAAGCGTAAATAAGCACGTAAATAGGCACAAAAAAATCCTGCGCCGATGTCGGCACAGGTTTTTGTGGAGATGGAGAGATTCGAACTCTCGTCCAAACGCGGAACTAATATGCTTTCTACACGCTTAGTTTCGACTTGATTGTCGGCCGGGGACAGGCTCAAAACTACCAATCCAAGGCTTATCCCGTAAATTTTCAGCCACGCACCCGGGAGCAGCGTGTCTTATCTCTGAATTTCTTAGCACCACCTTGTCGAAACGTCTCAGAGAGGGGCAATCGGGTGATGTCTCGTTTCTACCACTGTGGCAGAAATAAAGCTAACTTACTGTACTTCGGTTAGGCAGCGAGAGCGTAATTATTTTCGCCAGTTAAATTGTTGATGTCGTGTATTATAGAGACAGCCATCATCGCTCTGCGTGCTTACATACCACCTCTACGCGCTGTCAAAACCGGTCATCCCCGTTTGTCTTAACTGCCTCGTTGGGTAGTGGCTGCAAAAGTAGTAACTCCGCCGCGTTTTTCCAAATTTTCGTGCAATTTTATTTTTTTTCTTCATCGTCGGTTGGTTTGTCGAATTGCATCGATTTTCTACCGGGGCGCACGATAGTGGCGCTTAACTGCTTCCCGGGGTTTAAAATATGCTAAATTGTCCCGAATTTAAACTTCTTTAACGTGTTCGCATGCAGCAAATCGTCAACTTGGTTGTTATAAGGGTAAGTGTGGGTATTATTATGTGTTTGGGCAGGATACCTTTATGGTGCCTGCCCTTTTTTAAAAAAACTCGCTAAATACTAAGTGATATGAAGATAACAAATTTGATTTTAGCATTCTCAGTGGCATTGACGGTTGCATCGTGTGGCTCGAAGCAGCAAGTTGTAGAAACACCCGAAGCAGGGGAAAAGAAAACGGTAGTAACGACGTTAGACGGCGAATGGGACGTCGTTGCAGTGCGTAGCCGTGTGGTAGAAACCGAGGCGGGCGAGCAGTTGCCTTACGTCGGGTTCGACCTCCGCTCGAAGCGCGCATACGGCTACGGCGGTTGCAATCGCGTTCAGTCGACGCTGGAAGTCAATTCGGCGGAACATTCTTTGAAATTAGGCTATCCGACAACTACGTTGATGTCGTGCGACAATATGGACCTTGAGCAATCGGTTCTATCGGCTATCTGCGATGTTCGTTCGTATAAGTTTATAGGCGACGGTGTTGCCTTGTTTAGTCAAGACGGTAAGCAGGTCTTGACGCTTCGTCGCAAGTCGACCTACGTCGACCGCACGGCGCTCGACGGCACGTGGAATGTCGTGAAGGTGCTCGGCGAGATGGTTTCGAAGAAGATGCAGACGCGTCCGGAGTTGACGTTTGCTACCGGTGAAGGTCGCTTTTCGGGCAATGCCGGATGTAATCGCATCAACGGCGAGGTAAAGTTCAATGACGAAAGCCGCAACGTGATTCGTTTCGACAATGTTGCATCGACGCGTATGATGTGCCCCGACATGACGACCGAGCAGAATGTGCTTGCCGCATTGAGTTCGGCTCGCTTTTTCGGCGAATTGCCCAACGGTAATCTTGGCATTTTCGGCACCGACGGACGTACGCTCCTCGAATTGTCGAAGGTCGAGTAAAAGAGATACATATTTCCATCGTGGCGAGTGCTGATTGGTTCGGCGCTCGCTATCGTTTTTGGCTGTACGCTTTAAATTTAGTAATTTTGCACGACTTATAGAACAGAATATGGAACAGCAGCAACCGATATTGATTGACGTTGAGCGCGTCGTTCGTGCCAAAATTCCGGGATATGCACGTTTTATCCCCGGATTTGTGTACCGTTATTTGGAGCATGTAATTCGCCAAAAGGAACTTAACCGGATTCTTAAGGAGAATTACGAGCGCCGCGGACACGAGTTTGCCGAGGGGACGTTGACGTCGCTCGGCATGAAGTTGAACGTCGTTGGCGCTGACCGCATACCCGACACGGGACGCTATATTTTTGCGTCGAATCATCCGTTGGGCGGGCTCGACGGCATTGCCTTGATTGCGCTTTTGGGCGAGCGCTATGGCGGCAACGTGCGCTGCATTGTCAACGACTTGCTGATGGCAATCGAGCCGATGCGTTCGGTGTTTTTGCCCATCAACAAGCACGGGCGGCAAAGTCGCGAGAGTGCGAAGGTGATTGAGGAGGCTTATGCTTCTGATTGCCAGATGATTATGTTTCCGGCGGGGCTGTGTTCGCGTATGGGCGAGGGTGGACGTATTGCCGATTTGGAATGGCAGAAATCGTTCATTGCCAAGAGCCGTGAATATCAACGCGACATTATTCCTATCTATTTTGGTGGCTTAAATTCAAAGTTTTTTTATAAATTTGCAAAACTTAGGCAACGAATGGGCATTAAGTTGAACATCGAGATGGTCCGTTTGCCCGCCGAACTTGTTCGCGGTGCAGGCGGCACGCTCAATGTGGTGATTGGCGAGCCAATCAGTTATGCCGCGTTCGATAGTAGTAAAACGCCGCAAGAGTGGGCGCAAGAGGTAAAGCGCACGGTCTACGGCCTTGCAAATGAGTTAAAATAGTAAATTCAATGAAAGTAGAGAGTATCATCGCTCCCGTACATAAGAGCCTCATTAAGATGGAGCTCACCGAGGAACGATTTCTCCGAAATACCAATCGTGGACACAACGAGATATACATCGTTGATGCCCATAACGCTCCCAACACGATGTGGGAGATAGGTCGCTTGCGCGAGATTGCTTTTCGCAGCGCCGGCGGAGGTACGGGCAAAAGTGCCGACATCGACGAATTCGACACGATGGACGAGCCGTGCCAACAACTTATTGTATGGAATCCCGAGGCGGAAGAAATCGTCAGCGGATATCGGTTTATTCTCGGCGAAAATATGCATTTCGGCGACGATGGTAAGCCGAATATCGCCATGTCGCATATGTTCGACTATTCCGAGGAGTTTATTCGCGACTATCTGCCCTATACCATCGAGCTGGGGCGTTCGTTTGTGTCGGTCGAATATCAGTCGACGCGAGCCGGAGCGAAGGGCATCTACGCTCTCGACAACATCTGGGACGGCTTGGGCGCACTGACGGTGGTCTATCCGCAGATTAAGTACCTTTTCGGCAAGATGACGATGTATCCCAACTACCCGAAGGAGTGTCGCAACATGATTCTTTATTTCCTCGACAAGTATTTCCACGACCCGGACGGGCTTGTCGTGCCTATGACGGCGCTCGACGCCTGCTATAGCGTCGACGATATGCAGCGCACGTTATGCGGCGCGTCGTTCCGCGACGACTACCGCACGCTCAAGTCGAACATCCGTCGCGGCGGTGTGGCAATTCCTCCGCTGGTCAATTCCTACATGAATCTTTCGCCAAAGATGAAGGTGTTTGGCACTGCCATCAACGATGAATTCGGCGACGTCGAAGAAACCGGTATTTTTATCGCCATCTCCGAAATCTACGAGGATAAGAAGATGCGCCACATTCGCTCCTTCTACGAGCGCTTTATCGAATACCGTCAGGAGATGATACACCGCATCCGCGAGTATGCACGAACGAAACGGGAGGATAACGTATGAGAAGGCTGATTGTGCTATGCCTTATGGCTATCGGGCTTTGCTGCTACGCCGAAGAGCCGCTGAGCGTTTCCGGTGAGGTTTTCGGAACAGTCGGCGACAGCCAACTCGCACCTTATTATATTATGTCGAACTGCGGCGGCGTGGTCACTCAAGGCAAGACGGCAGCGCTGCGCCTGAAGGCTACCAAAGATATCGACCTCTCGCGTCGTTTTAGCTATTCGTTCGGCGTCGACGCCCTTACGGGATACGCCTCAGAAGCCGACTATGCTCGCATCGACGCCGACGGCAATCCGACCTTGCGCAGCGAGGGTCCCGCGGCTGTTTGGCTGCAGCAATTGTATGCGCAAATCAAGTATCGCGGCGTCTATCTTTCGGCGGGCATGAAAGAACTTCATTCGCCGCTTTTCAACGAAGAACTCGGCTCGGGCGACTTCTCGCAGTCGAACAACGCGCGCCCTGTTCCGGAAGTGCGTGCCGGATTCGTCGACTTCCAAAACATCCCGTTCACCAACGGTTGGCTCCAGATTCAGGGCGAACTCGCATACGGCAAATATCAGCAAGACGATTGGCTCGAAAACCATTATAACCGCTTGAATTCGTTCATCAATAAAGGCGTTTGGACGCACTATAAGAGTTGCTACTTCCGCACCAAGCCGTCGAAGCCGTTCTCGGTGACCCTCGGCATGCAGGTGTTCTCGCAATTCGGCGGCACGGTCTATTACTATGACAACGGCGTGCAAACCAAAACGGAGCCTTACGACGTGAAGTTTAAAGATTTCTTCCGCATCCTCACGCTTCGCGAAGGCTCGTCGGACGAAGACTTCGGCGATCAGCAGTACGTCTATGGAAATACGCTCGGCTCGTGGGACTTTTTGGCGCGCTACCGTCTGCGTAACAATTCCGAAATCAAGGCTTACTTCCAGTGGCCCTACGAAGACGGCTCGGGTATCGGCAAACTCAACGGTTTCGACGGTATCTGGGGCTTGGAGTACGATAGCCGCAAAGAAGATGCCATCGTCGTCGGCGCCGTCATCGAGTATATCGACTTTACCAACCAAAGCGGACCGTCGCACTGGGCGCCTGCCGACAATCCCGGTTCTACGATGGGCGGCGAAGCAACCGGCGGCGACAACTACTACAACAACTTCCGTTACAATTCGTTTATGAATTTCGGTATGTCGCAAGGCACACCGTTCATCGTTTCGACCATCTATAACCGCAACGGATTTATGTCGGTCTTGGATAACCGCATCCGCGGCTTCCACGTCGGTATCAACGGCAGCATCTATAAGCCGTTGAAATACCGCATGTTGCTGTCCTACCGCAAGTCGTGGGGCACATACAGTTGCCCGCGCCTGGAGGTGGTCGACGACACTTCGTTTATGCTCGAAGGCATTTACAATTTCCCCCAAGTTAAGGGCTTGTCGCTCAAGGGACAATTCGCCGTCGACCGCGGCAGCCTTCTCGGCAACAACGTCGGCGTACTCCTTTCGATTAGTTACAACCGTTTGTTCGACATATTCAGACATTAAAGATTCTCGAAAATGTACAGAAAACTCACATATATGCTCTTTGCCCTGGTGGCAATGCTCACGCTCGGCAGTTGCTTGCACAACAACGGCGACATCGGTCCTTGGTTCGGTCACTGGAAGGTGACGCGCATCACCATCGACGGCGCCGACGACCCCGGCTATGGCGGCGACTTGTTCTTCAGTTTCCAGTCGTCGGTCATTCGCGTGTCGCAGTCGTTCCCCGAACGAAATCAGTCGTCGAGCATCTACGGCAACTGGCAGGAACAGCAGGGCACGATGGCCGTCGAGTTTAAAGAGGCATTCCAGTCGCTGCTCGACTACGCTCACCTCGACAAGCAGTTCGTGTTCACCGTCGTCCGACGCAACGGCGACAAGGTGCTCCGCTACACGGCTGAAGACGGAAAAGAGTATACGTATTATCTCAAAAAATGGTAAATAATTAAAAACATACAATAGATATGAATTTCGTAGAAGAACTCAAATGGCGCGGCATGATTCACGACATGATGCCGGGCACCGAAGAACAACTCAAAAAAGAAATGACAACGGCTTACGTGGGCATCGACCCAACTGCCGACTCTCTGCATATCGGACACTTGGTGAGTGTCATGATTCTCCGCCACTTCCAGCGTTGCGGCCATAAGCCCATCGCGCTCATCGGCGGTGCTACCGGTATGATTGGCGACCCGTCGGGCAAGTCGGCTGAGCGCAACCTGCTCACCGAAGAGACTTTGCGCCACAACCAGGCTTGCATCAAGGCGCAATTGTCGAAATTCCTCGACTTCGACTCGGATGCGCCCAACGCCGCTGAACTCGTCAACAACTACGACTGGATGAAGGGCTTCTCGTTCCTCGACTTTGCTCGCGAAATCGGTAAGCACATCACCGTAAACTATATGATGGCGAAAGACTCCGTAAAGCGTCGTCTCAACGGCGAGGCTCGCGACGGTCTGTCGTTCACCGAGTTTACCTACCAACTTCTGCAAGGCTACGACTTCTTGCACCTTTACGAAACCAAGAACTGCAAACTCCAGATGGGCGGTTCCGACCAATGGGGTAACATCACTACCGGTACCGAACTTATCCGTCGTAAAAACGGCGGCGACGCTTTTGCCCTCACTTGCCCGCTAATTACAAAAGCCGACGGCGGCAAATTCGGCAAAACCGAAAGCGGCAACGTATGGCTCGACCCGCGCTACACTTCGCCCTACAAGTTCTATCAGTTCTGGCTCAACGTCAGCGACGACGATGCTGCGAAATACATCAAAATCTTCACTTTCATCAGCCGTGAAGAAATCGAATCGCTCATCGCCGAACACGCTGCCGCACCGCATCTTCGCCTCTTGCAGAAGCGCTTGGCTAAGGAAGTGACTTGCATGGTCCACTCAGAGGCTGACTACAACGCTGCCGTTGAGGCTTCGGGCATTCTCTTCGGTAATGCCGCTGCCGAAACGCTTCACAAAATCGACGAAGACACTCTCCTCGCCGTGTTCGAGGGCGTACCGCAGTTCGAGGTGGCTCGCGCGACCGTCGAAGCCGGCGTCAAGGCTGTCGACCTCTTTGCCGAACATGCGGCTATCTTCGCTTCGAAGGGCGAAATGCGCAAACTCGTCCAAGGTGGCGGCGTCTCGGTCAACAAGGAGAAACTTACCGCTTTCGACAAGGTTATCACTACCGACGACCTGCTCAACGGCAAGTATCTGCTCGTGCAACGCGGAAAGAAAAATTACTATCTTATCAACGTGAAATAGTCACGAATGATTGACAAAACTAAAATGGAATATGTTGGCGAACGTGCTGTGCTTGTGGGGCTTATAACCCAGACGCAGAACGAGATGAAAGCCAACGAATATCTCAGCGAACTTGCCTTCCTCGCCGAGACTGCCGGCGCGCAGACGGTTAAAACTTTCCTTCAGCGCATCGACTACCCGAACTCGCGCACTTTCGTTGGCAAGGGCAAACTCGACGAAATCAGGCAATTCGTTGAGGATAACGACATCGAACTCGTGGTGTTCGACGACGATTTGACATCGAAACAGGTCCAAAACATCGAAAACGAACTCAAGGTGAAAATCCTTGACCGCACGACGCTTATCCTCGACATTTTTGCCCGTCGGGCTCAGACGGCTACGGCGCGCACGCAGGTTGAACTCGCTCAGTATCAATACCTTCTGCCGCGACTCACTCGAATGTGGACTCACCTCGAGCGCCAGCGCGGCGGTATCGGTATGCGCGGCCCCGGTGAGACCCAGATTGAAACCGACCGCCGTATTATCCTCGACAAGATTTCGCGCCTCAAGGCGGAACTCAAAAACATCGACCGACAAAAGTCGATGCAGCGCAAGAACCGCGGAAAACTTACGCGAATCGCCCTCGTCGGCTACACAAACGTCGGCAAATCGACGCTCATGAATCTGCTCAGCAAATCTGACGTCTTCGCCGAAAACAAACTTTTCGCGACCCTCGACACGACGGTGCGCAAGGTGATTATCGAAAACCTGCCGTTCTTGCTCACCGACACCATCGGATTTATCCGCAAACTGCCGACACACTTGGTCGACTCGTTCAAATCGACGCTCGACGAAGTGCGCGACGCCGATATTCTTGTCCACGTGGTCGACATTTCGCACCCGCAGTTTGAGGAGCAAATCGAGGTGGTCAATCGCACTCTGCAAGATGTCTGCCAGTCGAAGGACAAGCCTATGCTTATGGTGTTCAACAAAATCGACGCGTTCACCTATAAGAAGAAGGACGACGACGACCTGACGCCGCGGACCCGCGAAAACATTCCGCTCGAAGAACTCAAACAAACCTGGATGGCGAAGATGAACGACAACTGCATCTTCATCTCGGCGCGCGAGCGTCTCAACATCGACGAACTGAAGCACCGCCTCTACGAGATGGCGCGTGAGGTGCACATCCAACGGTTCCCTTACAACGACTTTTTGTTTCAGAAATATGACGAGAATGAACTCTCGAACAACGATTAGCGACGACTACCGCGAGCGCTACAAACGCCACCTGATGCTCCCCGAATTGGGCGAAGAGGGGCAACTGCGTTTGCAGCGCGGTAGCGTGCTCATTGTCGGCGCAGGCGGACTGGGCTGCCCGGTGGCTATCTATCTCGCAGCTGCCGGTGTAGGTCGCATCGGCATTATCGACTTCGACACGGTCGACACGTCGAATCTTCAACGTCAAATCGCCTACACAGAGGCTGAAGTCGGCTTGCCTAAGGCTGAAATGCTCTGCCGTCGACTTCGCGCGATGAACTCCGCACTTCAGGTCGACGCCATTGCCCGACGCTTCGACGCCGCGACGGCTGACCTTGTTGACGACTATGACGTCGTTATCGATGCCAGCGACAATCTCGCAACAAAGTATTTCTGCAACGACGTTTGCGTCGAGCACCGCCGACCGCTCGTACACGCTTCTATCAACCAATTTACGGGCAACATCATGACCATTCTGCCCGGCACGGTGACGCTTCGCGACGTCTTTCCCGAGGCTATCGAGGCGCGCAGCAGCGCTACGTTCGGCGTACTTGGCGTAGTTCCCGGCATTGCGGGCACGGTGCAAGCCGCCGAAGCGATTAAGTTGCTCGCCGGAATCGGCAATTTGCTCACGAATCGCCTGTTCACCTTCGACGCGCTGTCGATGCAGTTTGACGTCGTAAGATTGGCGTAAAAATCTGATAATCAAAAAAATATGTAGCAAACGTAGGGTCGCGCCTTGGTGCGACCTGGCGGAGCGTTGCTCCGCGGTTAGGAGGTTAAGAGGTTAGGTGGTTAATCGGCAGCTGAAGCTGCGTATAATAGTCATAGGGCGTCGTCATCTGACCATTACACGCGCAACGCGTCTACTAACCGCTGCGAAGCAGCCGTATAACCGCATCGCAAGATGCCGCATAACCGCGCGATAGCGCCGCATAACCGTGCGACAGCACCTCTAACTTATTCTACTCCAATCGATTGTTTTGCTGAAGAGCAGGCGCAATTGTTCGGCGGCGACGGCATTTTCCGGCTTACTGATGTCGGGGTCGGCGTCGAGCAAGTCGTTTGCGTAGTCGCGCGCCAGCGAGAGGATTTGTCCGTCGGTGGCAAGGTTGGCGATGCGCATATTGAAGGCTATGCCGCTCTGCTGCGTGCCTTCGAGGTCGCCCGGACCGCGCAGTTGCAGGTCGGCTTCGGCAATTTGAAAGCCGTCGGTGGTTTCGGTCATAATCTCCAATCGGCGACGGGTGTCGCGCGTCGTCTCGTGTTTTGTCATCAGGATGCAGTACGACTGGTCGCCGCCACGGCCTACGCGTCCGCGCAGTTGATGCAGTTGCGACAGTCCGAAGCGCTCGGCGTTTTCGATTACCATCACCGTGGCGTTGGGCACGTTCACGCCCACTTCGATGACCGTCGTGGCAACGAGTATGCGCGTCTCGCCCGAGGCAAAGCGTTGCATCTGCTCGTCTTTGTCGGCGGGCTTCATCTTGCCGTGGACGAAACTCACGCCGTAGTCGCAGAACGTGTCGACCACGTATTGATAGCCTTCTTCGAGGCATTTCAGGTCTAATTTCTCGTTTTCCTGGATTAGCGGATACACTATGTATATCTGCCGTCCGGCGCGCAGTTCTCTGAAAATCAGCTCGTTCACTCGCTCACGACTGTTCTCGTAGTAGAGCATCGTGGCAATCGGCTTACGTCCCGGCGGAAGTTCGTCGATGACCGACACGTCGAGGTCGCCGTAGACGGTCATTGCCAGCGTGCGCGGTATCGGCGTCGCCGTCATCACGAGGATGTGCGGCGGCACTGCGCTCTTTCGCCACAACTTGGCGCGTTGCGCCACGCCGAAGCGGTGCTGTTCGTCGATGATGACGAGCCCTAAGTTGTTGAAATTCACCGTGTCTTCGATTACGGCGTGCGTGCCGATGAGGATGTCGATGTCGCCCGAGAGCAGCCCTTCGTGTATCTCTTCGCGTTTGC
Source organism: Bacteroidales bacterium (assembly GCA_029224905.1). Lineage (GTDB taxonomy): Bacteria > Bacteroidota > Bacteroidia > Bacteroidales > Muribaculaceae > Limisoma. Next base: position 1,703 of record JAQXVL010000159.1, on the reverse strand, counting down.
GTTTGCGTGTCGAGCCGGTGAGCAGTTCGATGCGGATGCCGATGCGTTTTCCTAATTCGCTGAGCGACTCAAAGTGCTGCGTGGCAAGGATTTCGGTAGGCGCCATCAGGCATGCCTGGAAGCCGTTGTCGATAGCCATCAGCGCCGACATCAGCGCCACGATGGTCTTTCCGCTGCCGACGTCGCCTTGCAGCAAGCGGTTCATCTGACGTCCGCTGCCCATATCGGCGCGTATCTCTTTGAGCACGCGCTTTTGCGCCCCGGTCAAGGCGAACGGCAACACGTTGAAGTAGAAGTTGTTGAAGTTTTCGCCGATGCGGCTGAACACGTAGCCCCGGCTCTTGGCGTTGCGCGTGCGCGTGTAGCGCAGTATGTTGAGCTGGATGTAGAAAAGTTCTTCAAACTTCAGTCGGAAGCGCGCTTGCTGCATCTGCTGCACGTTGGCGGGCATATGCACCGCCGTCAGCGCGTCGTAGAGCCCCATGAGCCGACACGAGTCGATGATGGATTTCGGCAGCGTTTCGGGCAACGATTTTACCTTGTCGAAGAGGTTGCGGACGAGCGTTTGGATGGTTTTCGACGTGAAGCCGCGTTTGTGGAGGGTGTCGGTAAGGTTGTAGATGCCGCGCAGCCCGTTCGGCTCTGCAGTCGGGCGGTAGATTTCCACCTCGGGGTGGGCGAGGCTGTAACGACCGTTGAACACGTTGGGCTTGCCGAACAGGATGTAGTCGACGCCCGGCTGATAGCTGTCGGTGATGGCTTTCAAACGATTGAACCACACAACTTCTATTGTCCCCGAACCGTCGGTAAACAGCGCTTGCAGACGGCGTTTGGCGCCTTCGCCTGCCGTGTTGAAGCTGATAAACCGTCCGCAGATTTGTATGTAGGGCATTTCGCCTGAAATGTCGCGGATGCGGTAGATTTTGCTGCGGTCGACGTAGCGAAACGGGAAATAGTAGAGCAGGTCGCGATAGGTGTAGATGTCGAGTTGCTTGTTGAGCAGTTCGGCGCGTTTCGGACCTACTCCGGTGAGATATTTTATGTCGATATTCTCGATTTTAGCCATTACGTTCGGCGATAATCAGTTCTGCTATTTTGAGGTCGTTGGGGTGGGTGATTTTTATGTTGTCGACGTCGCCTTTAAAGAGCGTAACGTCGTTGCCGCGGTATTCCACCACTGAGGCATCGTCGGTGAATATCGGGCTTGGCGGCGTGCTGTAGGCGTCGCGCAACAGTCGCAGGTTGAACACCTGTGGCGTTTGCACGGCGACGAGCGACTCGCGGTTGACGGTGTGGCTCCCTGTGCGGTCGAGTTGGCGGATGGTGTCGGTCACCGCCACTACGGGTATTGCCGTGCCGGTGCGCTCTGCCGTGTCGAATCCGTCGGCGATGATGCGCTCCGTTACCAACGGGCGCGCTCCGTCGTGTACTGCCACAATGCCGTCGCTGCTTTCGATGGCTGATAGGGCATTCTTGACCGATTCGTAGCGACTTGCGCCGCCTTCGACGATGGTCACGCTGATGCGAAAGTCGTGCTGTCGGCACAGGTCGTTCCAGAGCGATATGTGCTCGGTTGGTAGGGCTACTATTATGTCGGTGTGTGGGTCGTAAGCGTGAAATGCGCGGATGGTGCGCATCAGTACCGGTTCGCCGCCGAGGAGGGCGAACTGCTTGGGCAACGTCGAGCCGAATCGACTCCCCGA
>JAQXVL010000158.1 GCA_029224905.1 Bacteroidales bacterium | reverse complement strand
ATCTTGTTGCGACTTGTTGAAGCGATGTATTTCGTCGATAAACAGGATAGGGCGGTGCTTTACAAACACGCTATGGCTATCGGATACGCAACGATTCAGCACCTCGCGCACTTCTTTGACTCCGGCGCTCACCGCCGAAAGTGTATAGAAGGGGGCATTGACTTGCGTAGCGATAATTCGCGCCAGCGTAGTTTTGCCAACGCCTGGAGGTCCCCAAAGAATGAACGACGAAATGCTGCCTGACTCAATCATGCGTCGCAAGATTCGTCCTTCGCCAACCAAATGCTTCTGTCCTATATAGTCGTCGAGTGTCTTCGGTCGAAGCCGCTCTGCCAATGGCTCAAATGTCATATCTGTCGATTTTTTTGCTAAATTACTTAAAAATGGCTGTTAAAACAAAATCTCCTTCGTATTTTTGAATTTGATGACTGTTATAATAAATATTAACCTGCATTATTCATACCATTCCTACTGCAAGGACTAACTGACAACACCTTAGCGCAATGCTCGCTCTTCCTCTTTAAAGGTAGGATTTACTACATTCAGCATCGTCATCGCTGTGCTCACGCTAATGCATTGCCATTTAGCCCTTTCGTGACGGAACAGTATGAATAATCCAGGTTATGAAAGGGGTAGATTTGTTCGATTTGTATAAAAACGTGGTCACTTCGACATATTTTTTTCATTAGTCGAGTACTGTAGTTTGGTGGAAATGTGCGTTATTTGTACCTTTGCCGACGATTTGAAGAAAGATTATGTCATTTTTGCGGATACGAACTTTAGTTGTTGCATTGATTGTGTCAACGGTTGCGTTGGCGCAAGATTTCGTGCCTGCCGACTCGCTGAATGTCGACAGCCTCATTCCCGCAGAATTGCGTAATCAACCTAAACCCGGCATCGTTTCCCAAATCTTTAAACGTCAGAACAAATTTACTACCTACCTTGACGGGCTGATTTCCGGCAACGAAGATCATACGTTCGACAAAAAATTTGATGTCAACTTTATTGTAATGCCATCGTATACGCGCGAAGGCAGTTTCGGTATCGGCGGCGGTGCTACCGGATTGTTCCGCTTAGATAAGACCGATTCGATTATGGCTCCGTCCGACGTCACGCTTATTGGTAATGTCACGCTGAACAAGGTCTGTTCGCTCTCTGCATATGGCAATATTCTCTATCCGGGACGGAAATTGCGTCAATCGTATAAAATGGAATTCACTTATTCGCCGCTTGACTTCTGGGGTATTTCTTTTTACGACTGTAATACTAATCCGACAATAGAATGGACACGTCAGCAATTTAAGTTAAATACCGACCTCGTTTACAACCTTAAAGGTCCTATTTACTTCGGTCTGGCATTGGATTTGAATTATAGTTATGTGAAGTCAATTGACGATATCTCATATCTTAAAGGGCAAGAGACTCATCAATTTTTTACGGGAATCGGTTTTACGTTTCAATATGATACGCGCGACTTTATTCCCAATCCTACGCGTGGGCGAAACCTTACAATACGCACTATTATACGACCACAGTTCCTGAGCGGATTCGACCGTTCTCTTGTCAATTCTACGTTGACGTTCAACTGCTATCAGCGCTTATGGAAAGGCGGTATGCTGGCTTTCGATTTATATGAGAGTTATAACAGTCAGGAGACGCCGTGGTCATTGCGCGAGGCGTTGGGTAGCGGTGGCATACGTATGCGCGGATATTATGCCGGGCGTTTTGTCGACAACTGTATGGTGTCGAGCCAACTCGAAATCCGTCAGCACATCTATAGCCGCTTCGGTTGCGCCGCTTGGGTTGGCACAGGTGCGGTGTTTTCCGATTACGGAAATTTGGGTAAAGAGAATTTTTTGCCTAACTTTGGCATCGGTCTTCGTATAGAGCTAAAACACAACCTCAACGGACGTATCGATTATGGTATGGGTAAAACCACCGGCGGGTTTGTGTTTAGTATCGGCGAAGCTTTTTAGTCACGAAATTTTGTGCTTATGTCAAAGAGTGTACGCAACAGCCGTATAGAGCTGCTGAGAATATTGAGTATGATGATGGTCTTGGGTGTCCATTTCGTGGGCGCCACTTTCGAGTTGCCCACATGTGAAGATTTACACCATCCAACGCCAACGATAGTTGCAAAGGAGTTGCTTGAGTCATTGATGATTGTCGGCGTAAATTGTTTTGTGCTCATTTCCGGATTTTTCGGCATCCGCTTCTCGTTGCGCGGATTGTTGCGATTTACCGTCATCTGTCTTGTAGCATCGTTGACGGTTTGGGTATATCAATGGGCCGATACGTGCGAAACATCGCTACAATCGCTATGGGATGCTGTTCGCGTGTATTCCAATACCGATTTGTGGTTCGTTCCCGCTTATTTGGGACTTTACATCCTCAGCCCGTTCCTAAATGCCGGATGTGATTCGCTTACGAATAGACGTATGTTGGTGATGTTGCTTGTGTTGACATTCTTAAATGTCTATCTCGGTTGGTATTGGTCGGGGAAGGTCAATCCGATCGGCTACTGCGTGATGCAACTTGTCTATGTGTACTTCATCGGGCGTGTCTTGCAGCGGTTTTTGCCTCGATTGCAAAGAATCTCGCAGTATACTTATTTTATAATGTATCTAATAGCTACGTTGTGCATATTCGTTTCGGCGTTATTTTTGCCTGATTATAAAACATTTGCTTACAATTCACCATTCGTGCTTGCGTCGTCGGTAGCTCTGTTCCTGACTTTCGCAGTCGGACGAGAGTTTCACAACAATATTATCAACCAACTTGCCGCAGCTTCGTTTTGGGTCTATCTGCTTCACAAGACGCCGTATTGCTGGATAAAGCTGCGCAATTTGTTGCTCGACTTTGATTCTCGATTTGATGGCGTTGAGTTTATCGGTTGGTGCTTGTTCCTGTTTTTCGGGGTGTATATATGCACGACAATCTACGGCATAATATACAATAATATCAGCCAAATGTTAAGAGCCTGTTTCATAATAAATTTTAAAGCAGAGGCGGGCAGTCATTGAGCAGATTTGTTCGTGCTTATAAGGGCGTGTGGCGAGCCACATAACCGTTAAGCACGGACAAAGATGCCAATGAATGTCCGAGCAAAGGTATTATTTTCTTTTGTAAATAATTGATATAAGCGATTTGCTAAATGTGCTTTAATCAAAGCATCATAGACGCAAATTCTGCCATAATTGTGCGGTATGCAAAAATTGCTCATAATTTCGTGCCAATCTTCAGAAATTATCAAGCCAAGAAATTGTCCTCTCAACCACCCAACCAACGTCCTTGAATCGGAATAAATTCCGATGTGTCAAAAGTTGATTTAACGCATAGAATATCAATTGAATCTTTAATCAATGAATTTATATTACTTTTTTTCTGAGCAGATGTGAGCAAATTTTTCTTCATTGCAATTCAATTTTTCAAGAATAACAATTTTTGAAGAAAAATGTGCTGCCCTGTCGCATATTTTGGGCGATTTTCGCTTTTCGCCGCAGTCACATAGCACGCTATGCTCCTTTGTCTCAAAACAAAACTCGCATCAAACTATGCAACCTCTGCTTTTGAAATTTGTTATGAAACAGGCTCTTAGTCGGCAAAGTCGACGTTAGACGGCAGGCGTGTCGGATAGTAGCGGTCGGATAAGTGGTGTAAGTGTCGGCGACGAAACAAGTGCGGATATGTTGCGGTCGTTACGGAAACGGTCGACCGTTGCGCCGGATTCTTTTGCAATCAGCAGAGCGGCGTTCACGTCCCATTCGTGAAGATTGAGTTCCCAATAAGCGTCAAGAAAACCTGCGGCAACATAACAAGTGTCGAGAGCAGCCGAGCCGAGGCGACGCACGTCTCTGACTCGTGGCAACACGCGGCTGAAATTGTCGAGGTTGTTGTCGGCTGTCGTGTCTTTGTCGACGGGAAATCCGGTAGCAACAACCGCTTGTCTAAGGCTTGTCTTCTCCGCGGGAGTTATACGTTTCCCGTTGAGATATGCGCCTCCGCCTTTGACGGCATGGAAACACTCGTCGAGGTAGGGCGCATAAACGACGCCGACAATTGTTTCTCCGCGATATTCGACGCCAATCGATACTGAAAAATGAGGCAAACCGTTACTATAGCTGGTCGTGCCGTCGAGTGGGTCAATCACCCAGCGGTAGTCGCTGTTGCAAATCGACGCACCCGATTCTTCTGAAAGAATCGAATGCGCCGGATATTTTGCTTTGATAGTTGAAATTATCAGATGTTCCGAACGTTTATCGGCATCGGTAACGACGTCGCTATCGTTAAACTTTGTCCGGATGTTTAGGTGGCTGCTGCGGAAGAGTTCCAATTGGATTTTCCCCGCTTCTTTAGCCATTGCGAGACAGTCGGAAAGTAATTCGCTCGTGTCGATCATAGTCGCTTTTTTATTCCTCTTCGGGAGTAATAGGGATTTGGCGTTTAAACACTTCTTTGAAAGAAATCAGCGACTCTGTTCGCGCCAAGCCGAGATTCTGAAGCTTGCCGTGGATAATGCTCATCAGATGTCGGTTGTTCTTTGCATAAATCTTGATGAACATGTCGTACTGACCGGTAGTGATGTGGCATTCAACAACTTCGGGGATTTTCTTCAGTCGTTCAATGACTTGGTCGAACTGCGACGGGTCTTTAAGGAAGAAACCGATGTAAGCGCAGGTGTCGTAGCCTACTGTCGACGGATCGATGAGCGATTCCGAACCGGTAATTACTCCAATGGAGTAGAGTTTTTGAATGCGTTGGTGAATTGCGGCACCGGAAACATTACATTCGCGAGCGATTTCAAGATAAGGCTTTCGTGCATTTGCCGATAGCATTTCAAGGATTTTGTAATCCAATGAATCCAATTGAGAATTTGCCATATAGGATTTATTTTGTATTTTAGCAGTATGTTTTATTTCAACAAACAAAATTAATCATTTTATTTGGTTTAACGAATGAAAATCGAAGAAATTTCTGTTAAAAATATTATAATTGATAATATTCACTGTCTATATGAGTCGGCATTTCCTCGAGACGAACGTCGCGATTTTGAGGATTTTATGAGTCTTCTTGCCGCCCCGGAAAGCCGTTTTTCGGTATTTGCATTCTTTGAAGATGACGTATTTGCCGGTTTTGCAAGTTGCTGGCGATGGGAAGAATTCTGCTATTTGGAGCATTTTGCCGTCGAAGAGCGGATGCGCAACGGTGGTCGCGGAGCGCGCTATCTTTCGGCGTTGGTTCGTCGAATGTCTCTACCGATGATTATAGAGGTTGAGCCGCCCGAAGACGACCTTTCGCGCCGTCGAATCGGCTTCTACGAGCGCAATGGCTTTCGATTGGCAGAGGGCATCGACTATGTTCAGCCGCCGTATAGCCCCGACCGAAATTCTATGCGACTTATGCTGATGACGCATGGCGATATTTGCCTGACGGGAGACGAAGATGACCGTATTTTGCGCATCAAGGCGGACGTTTATGGTGTGACCGAATAATTCGGCACGTTTTTTGTAATGAAATTTAAAATTTGTATATGATGATGAAAAAGTTATATTTCTTATTTTTGGCAGCGGTTTTGTTGATGTCGTGTTCAGGCAAAGGAGATAGTTCGAAGCCTGTAGTTACCGTCAGTATCGAACCGCAACGCTATTTCGTCGAGAAGATTGCCGGCGACCGTTTCAAGGTGCGCTGTATGCTCGACAAAGGTGGTAGTCCTGAAACTTACGAACCGTCGATGGCGAATATGATGTCGCTAGAGAATAGTTCGGCTTACTTTTTTATGGGAAAACTTGGTTTTGAAACCGCGATTCGCGGCAAGATTACTGAATATAATCCGAATATAAAGGCGTACGATTTGTCGCGCGGCGTGACGATGCTCACTGGGTGTCATCATTTTGATGCCGACGACGACCACGGCACCGACCCGCACATTTGGACGTCGGTTGTCAACGCAAAAATTATTGTGGCAAATATTCATGCGGCTTTGTGTGAACTCGACCCCGAC
>JAQXVL010000157.1 GCA_029224905.1 Bacteroidales bacterium | reverse complement strand
CTATACTTACACGCGCTTCGACGTCGACAGCATCGTTGTGCGCACCAACCATTCCAAGTCGGGACGTTCGGGCGAGGGCTACGGCTACGTTCGCGAAGCCAATGCGCAATGCTTGTTGCGTCATTACGTCGCCGCGCACAGCATGACGCCCGAAGTGCTTACCGAAAGGCTTTCGCGCTCGTTCTATCATTCGCTTGTCGGCAAAGATTTCGCCGCCGACACGGTGACCTACGTCGTCGACCGCGACTTCATACCTCGACGCATTTCGTCGGCGTCGGTGGTTGTCGAAGGTGTTGCGCAGGGCGACAATCCGGCGGCTACGACGATGTGGACCGTCTTGGGTTATCCTCCTTGCGGCGTGGTTGTTCCGGCGTGGACGTTCGAAGGCGGTGTGCCCGTCGAATTGCGTGCCGACAGCCTGACCGGGCATTCTCCGGCGTGCGACCGTGCCAACGAGTTGAAGCGCCAAGTGTTCGACAATCCGTTGCCCGACACCGGCGACTATCTTAACATCAAGGCGCTCTACGGTGCCGATGGCGCGGGAATCGCCGTCGATTGTCATCGCGAGAGCGTGGAGAACTATCGTCGTGGTTATGAATTTTTAAAAAATAAATTTGGAAAATGAGTGCTGCAATTTGGACAGTCGTCCTGCTGATAATCTCTAATGTGTTTATGACACTTGCCTGGTATGGGCATCTTCGTTTGGGCGAATTGGGCATTTCGCGCAATTGGCCGCTCTACGTCGTAATCCTTTTTTCGTGGCTAATCGCATTGGCGGAATATTCGTTCCAGGTGCCCGCTAATCGACTCGGTTATGTCGGCAACGGCGGGCCGTTTACACTTGTGCAACTGAAGGTGCTGCAAGAGGCTATTACGTTGGTCGTGTTTACCATAGTGGCTACTGTGCTCTTTCAAGGTCAGTCGATACGTTGGAACCACATCGTGTCGTTCGTTCTGCTCATTGCCGCCGTCTATTTTGCTTTTTTGAATACTGAAAAATGATAGAAACCGAGCCATATCAAGTGCCGGCATCGGCGTATATGCGACGGCTTTTCGCCGATTGGCTCGCCGACCGCTGGTGGACCATGGCTGCGGTGGTTCTGCCGTTCGTGGGACTCTCGTTCGTTGATTTGCGTTTCGTCTACGTTGCGCTGATGGCGGGATTTATCGTCGTGCCGATGTTGTTAGGCTTTGTCTATTTCTACTACGCCTTTCGACCGATTGCCGTTTCGGCGGTGCGTCGGCAGGCGGCGCGGATTGACGACGACGGCATTACGATTGTCTATCTCAACGACGAGCAGTGCGTCGGCGAAACACGCTACGAGTGGGCGGCTTTCGACGATTGCACCGTGGCGGACGGCTATATTCGACTCGATTTCGTCGGCGCAAGGTATGATTTTCTGCTTGTTCCACATGAATCGTTTGCGACGGAGGATGATTTCGATAAAACGTCGAAAAATATATGCAATAGAGTTAATAAAGCCTGACAAATTTTTTATAAAGACAGGTTACTCAACTCTCCTCTCTTACCTTTCACCTCTTACCTATTATTTCCCGAGCGTATGTTTTGTCGTTCTCGCAAAAATCCGTAACTTTACATTTCAAAAGGAAAACATTGATGAAATCATACGTACAGATAGAAGGACTAACCAAGTCGTACGGCGACCGACTGCTGTTTGGCGACGTTACGCTCGGCGTCTACGAGGGCGATAAAATCGGCATAATTGCGAAAAACGGCGCCGGGAAAACCACCTTTCTGCGGTGCATCGCCGGACTTGAGCCGTATGATAGCGGCACGGTGACGTTTCGCAACGGGCTGAAGGTGGCAATGCTCGAGCAGCAGCCGACGTTCGACCCGTCGAGCACCGTCGTCGAGGCTTGTCTCAGCAATGCCGGCGAGGTGGCAAGCGCTATCAGCGACTACGAAAAAGCCACACTGTCCGGCGATAGCGAGGCGCTCGCCGCTGCAATTTCGGTGATGGACGCCACTCGAGCGTGGGACTACGAAGAGCGCGTCAAGCAGACGCTCACGCAACTCCGAATTACCGACTTCTTGCAGCCTGTCGGAGAACTCTCAGGCGGTCAGGTTAAGCGGCTGGCAATCGCCGGAATCGTGCTTGGCGAGCCCGACTTGATTCTGCTCGACGAGCCGACAAACCACCTCGACATCGAAATCATCGAGTGGCTCGAAGACTATCTAAAACGCTCGCGCGCGACTTTGCTGATGGTTACACACGACCGCTACTTCCTCGACCGCGTGTGCAACAGCATCTTGGAAATCGACCAACACGAAGTGTTTACCTACGCCGGCAATTACGACTACTATCTTGCGAAACGTCAAGAGCGTTTGAATGCGCAAAATGCCGAATTGGCTCGCGTACGTAATTTGCTTCGCACCGAACTCGACTGGATGCGCCGTCAGCCGCAAGCACGCGCCGGCAAGGCGAAATATCGCATCGACGCATTCTACGAACTCGACCGCCGTTCGCGCGTCAAACGCGACGACAGCACAGTGCGTCTGCAGAACAGTTCGTCACGCATCGGCAACAAGATTTTCGAGGCGGTCGACGTGTGCAAGTCGTTCGACAATCGTGTGATTCTCGACAATTTCAACTACGTATTCGCTCGCTACGAGAAGGTGGGCATCGTTGGTGCCAACGGTGTTGGCAAGACCACCTTTGTACGGCTGCTGCAAGGCGAACTCAGCCCCGACAGCGGCTATTTCGACGTCGGCGAAACCGTCAAATTCGGCTATTACAGCCAGGACGGCATTAAGTTTAACGAGTCGGACAAGGTTATCGATGCCGTGCGACGCGTGGCGGAAGTGGTGGTGTTCGACGAGCGTACGCGCTATACAGCGTCGCAGTTTTTGCAGATGTTTTTGTTTACGCCCGAGACGCAGCAAAACTACATTGCCAAACTCTCCGGCGGCGAGCGTCGTCGTCTCTATTTGGCGACCGTGCTGATGCGCAATCCTAATTTCTTAATCCTCGACGAGCCTACCAACGACCTCGACATCGTTACGCTCACCGTGCTCGAAGACTATTTGCAGAAGTTCAATGGTTGCCTGATAATCATCTCGCACGACCGCTTCTTTATGGACCGCACGGTCGACCATCTTTTCGTGTTCGAAGGCGAAGGACGTGTGCTCGACTTCCCCGGCAACTATTCGGACTATCGCGAATGGTCGACGGCGCGTAAGGCTGCCGAAGCGGCGAAGGTGCGTGTCGAAGCGCCACAGCAGCCCAAACGACAACAAGCACCGTCGAATCGTAAAACCTATAAGGAACGCGTTGAGTTCGAACAACTTACCGACGAAATTGCCCGTCTCGAAGCCGAAAAAGCCGAAATCGAAGCCCTGCTTTCGTCGGGCGAACTGACCGACTATCGCGAAATCACCGAACGGTCGGAGCGCGTCGAGCAAATTGCCGCGCGTCTCGACGAGGCGGAAATGCGTTGGCTCGAACTTTCAGAAAAAGAATAAACATAAAACCGATAATTATGAAAATCAGAACAACAATTCTATCACTCGCACTCCTGAGTTCGTTGGCGTGCTTTGGTTGGGGACAAAAAGGTCACGACGTTGTGGCTTACATTGCAGAATGCCACTTGACACCTAAAACAAAAGCTGCCGTAGAGGCTGCTCTCGATGGCAAATCAATTGTCTATTATGCCAACTGGCTCGACAACGCCAGCCATACGCCGGAGTATTCCTACACCAAGACATGGCACTATAAAAACGTCGATGCCGACAAGACTTACGATACGATGACGCCGAATCACCGTGGCGACGTCGTTACGGCGCTTAACGAGCAAATTGCCAAACTTCAAGCCGGCAATCTGTCGCACACCGACGAGGCTTTGGCTCTGAAAATCGTTGTCCATCTTGCCGGCGACGTTCATCAGCCGATGCATCTGGGACACTTGTCCGACCTGGGCGGAAATCGTTGGATGGTAACTTATTTCGGACGCGAACGCAACCTTCACAGCATCTGGGATACCGATTTGGTCGAAAGCGCTCACAAATGGAGCTACACCGAATGGCAGCAGCAAATAGACCGCTTGCCTGCCGAAGCCGCCGCTAAGGTGCTCGGCAAGACGCCCGACGACTGGGCTCGCGAAACGGTAAACCTTGCAACCTGGGTCTACGCAACCACTCCCGAAGGCGCAAAACTCAGTTACGACTACGTGGCGACTGCCGCTGAGGTCATCGAGCAACAACTGCTGTTCGGCGGGCTTCGCCTGGCGGAAACGCTCAACAGTATATACGATAAGTAAATGGATAAAGAATTTTCATCGTCGTTGCTCGAAAATGCGGTGTCGGCGTTGGCAACCCTGCCCGGCATCGGTCGCAAAACGTCGCTTCGGCTCATCCTGCACCTACTACGGCAGGATGAGTCGGTAGCCGTCGACCTGGGCGAGGCTATCATCAAGTTGCGCAAGGAGATACGCTATTGCCGGATGTGCCACAACATTTCCGAAGCCGATTTGTGCCCGATTTGTGCCAATCCGGCGCGCGATGCGTCGACGATTTGCGTCGTTGAGAACGTAAAAGACGTGATGGTTGTCGAAAACACGCATCAGTACAACGGTCTCTACCATGTCTTGGGCGGCTTGATTTCGCCGATGGACGGCATCGGACCGCAAGACATCGAGATAGGCAGCCTCGTCGAGCGCGTCAGTGCCGGCGGCGTCGACGAAGTTGTGTTGGCGCTGAGTGCAACGATGGAAGGCGACACGACCAACTTCTACATCTACCGCAAGTTGGCTGATACGGGTGTCAAAATCACTATGTTGGCGCGCGGTGTGGCTATCGGTAACGAGATTGAATATACCGACGAGGTGACGCTCGGTCGCTCGATTGTCAACCGTACGTTGTTTTCCGATACGTTTAAGAAATAACAGCTATGGAGGGACTTTTGAAATCCGAGCGAGTGCGTCTGCGCGCATTGGAGATGAGCGACGTCGACGCAATCTTCGAGTGGGACAACGACACCGAGGTTTGGGAGTACGGATGCAATTCAGCGCCGTATTCGCGTCATCAGATTGAAAACTACATCGCAACCAACACGTCCGACATCTATGCCGACCGACAGTTGCGACTGATGATAGAGTCGACCGATGGCGAGCGCATCGGCGTGGTCGACCTCTACAATTTCTCGCCGTTCGACCAGCGTGCGTGGGTGGGCATTCTCATTGCTCCGCACGTTCGCGGATGCGGCTACGGTGCTGAGGCTGTGCGGCTGATTGCCGATTATGCCGAGCGCTATCTCGGCTTGCATCAGCTCGCCGTGGAAGTCCCCGTGGGGAATGTTCGCTCGGTGCGACTTTTCGAGCGCGCCGGGTTCAAACAAAGCGGCATAATGCGCGACTGGTTGAAAACCGGTACACATTATGCCGATATGCTGTTGCTGCAGCGAGTGTTCTGAGGCGTGACTTATTCGTTGACGTAGGGCATCACGGCGTCGCGCCACACGAAGTAGCCTTCGCCGAGCAGGTGCAGTCCGTCGTTGGTCAGACCTTTTCTCATAGCGCCCGTTGCCGGGTCGACCATCTCGTGGAACAGGTCAATCCACACGATATCTTCTTCTTCAGCCATCTTTTTCAGCAAAACATTTGCGTCGACGATGACTTGTTCTTTGCCGATAAGGTTTTTGTAGCGCTTAAACGAGTTGTCGATAGGCAATAGGCTTTGCAGATAGATTTTTGTGCACGGAGTGCCGTTCTTGATTTTTCGAACGAGGTTGCGCATAGCCGTAGCGATGCTGTCGGCGCTGATGCTGTGCGACACGTCGTTGACGCCGCCGAGGATGAAAATTTTAGCCGGTTCGCCGTCGATAATCGGCTGAACGCGGTCGGCAAAGCCTTGGATTACGTCCGACGAAATGCCGCGATTTTTCACGTTCGGGTTACCGAGCAGTTCCGCCCATTCGCAACCGTTGGTTTGGCTGTCGCCGAGAAACACGATGTCGGTGTTTTTGATGGGCAACAGTTCGAAGAGCGTGGCGCGCTGGTAGTAGAATTCGTTGTAGACGTATTTCTCTTGAGCCTTGGCGCAAAGGCTTGCCAAGGCTACAAGAGCAAATAGTATGTATCGTTTCATCGCGGTCGGTGTTTAGTGCTCTGAACGGTAAGCGTCGATGGCGAGTTTCACCGAGCCGTGAAGGAGCAACAGACGTTTAGCCTCGTCGTAGGGCAGGTTGAGTTCTTCCGAGACCATACGCGAGCCGCGGTCGACCAATTTAGCGTTGGTCAGCTGCATATTGACCATCTTGTTGCCTTTAACGCGACCGATTTTAATCATTACCGAGGTGGTAATCATGTTGCAAATCATCTTTTGTCCCGTACCCGACTTCATGCGCGAACTGCCGGTAACGTATTCCGGACCGACAATCATTTCGATAGGAATTTCGGCAACTTCCGACACGGGTGCATCGGGATTGCTTGTGATGGCAGCGGTGAGAAGACCGTTCTCGCGAGCTTTGCGGAGTGCGCCGATGACGTAGGGTGTAGTACCCGAAGCGGCGATGCCGATGAGCGTGTCTTTCTCGTTGATGTTATATTCCTGCAAGTCGCGCCAGCCTTGTTCGGTGTCGTCTTCGGCGTTTTCGACCGGGTTGCGCAGAGCGGTGTCGCCGCCGGCAATCAAGCCGATAACCCACGACGGGTCCATACCGAACGTCGGCGGAATCTCTGAAGCGTCGAGCACGCCGAGACGGCCGCTTGTGCCTGCGCCGATGTAGAAGATGCGCCCGCCTTTTTTCATGCGTTCAACAATGCCTGTCACAAGGCGGTCGATAGCCGGGATTGCTTTTTGCACGGCGTCGGCAACTTTGTGGTCTTCGGTGTTTATGTCTTCGAGAATTTCGCGTACCGATTTCTTCTCCAAGTCGTTATAGAGCGATGATTGCTCGCTGATTTTTACAAAAGCCATAGTCGTATAGTTTTAGTTTGAGTGATACTTGACGAGGCCCTCCATCGGGCTTTTAATGACTGTGCCGATTTTGATGTCGACAGCCTTTGCTGCTTCTTCGAGCACTTCGCGGTAGTAGTAAGCCACGGAGCCGACGAACGACACGGCGTAGTTCTTGTAGTCTTTATAGTTCTCGATGTTGCGCACGAAGAACGATTTGAACGCATTGAGTACGAGACGGTGAATTGCCGGCTCTTCGATGTTTTTGCTCAAGAATGGCGACAACGACGCGAGGAAGCGGTTTGCTGCCGGTCGCTTGTAGACGCTTTCGATGATTTTCTGCCGGTCGAGTTCGTACTCTTTGAGGAATTTCTCGCAAAGTTCTTCTGGAAGTTGCTTTTTGAGCACGTCGCCGACGAGGAGTTTGCCGAGCACGGCGCCTGAGCCTTCGTCGCCGAGGATGTATCCCAGCGGTGATACGTTGTCGGCAATCTTTTCGCCGTCCCAGAAGCACGAGTTAGAGCCCGTGCCGAGGATGCAGGCAATGCCTTCGCGGTCGCCGCACAAAGCGCGTGCTGCCGCTACCAAGTCGGAATGTACTTCGATGGTCTTTGCCGTCGGTACGTTTGCAGCAATGGCGCGACGTACGTTTGCACAGATGTCGTCGAACAAGCAACCTGCACCATAGTAATAAACACTTTCAATCTCAAATTCTGCTACTTCTTGAGCAAGTTCGAGGGCTAAAGATTCACGAATTTGCTCTTCTGTCATTAGCAAGGC